>CAIRYE010000271.1 GCA_903882765.1 uncultured Anaerolineae bacterium | reverse complement strand
GGCCTGCAGGAAGTTCTATCACCTCTTGTTCAATGGAACGGAGTGGTACTTCAAAAGCGGATGTTCCTGGATCATGGTTTACTAGCGCGGGCGGAACATACACAGCAAAAGGGAGAGACGGCAACCTGATTTGTGGATCTCCGAAGGCAAAAAACTGGGCATATTCTGTTACCCCAACCGTTACCGTTGCGGCCAGCCGAACCCCCACTTCCACCCCCACTGGGTTCATCCCCTCCTCCATTATCCTCAACGAGTTTGTGGTTCAACCTCGAGAAGATTTCAATAAAGATGGAAAGATCAATACCGGGGATAGTTTCATCGAATTGATCAATTTGAGTTCAAGCCGCGTTTCGCTAAAGAACTGGCGCATCGATGACCAACTTTTCGATTCATCTCCCTACTTTATTGGCGATGTTTCAATAGACGCGAATAGCCGGCTGGTTTTCTATAATAAAGACACAAATGTCTTCCTTAGCTCCGGCTCAGATAGTGTTCGTCTTTTTAAAGCAAATCAGACCTTGGTCGATGTCTTTACCTATACCTTCAACCCAAAACCAGGGCCAAGCTGGTGCCGCTTTATGGATGGCTATGGCCCATGGACCTTCAATTGTGTACCGAGCCCCGAAAAGGCGAATATCTTAGGCGTAGATCCAGGTTCTGCTGGTTCCGAGATCATCCCGGTTGAGAAATGTAGTTTAACGGGATTGCCTGAAGCCATACAATTTGCCGAATGTGAAGCAATGAATATGATGAGATTTTTTAGAGCGGGGACAGCTTCCTTCTTTGAGGGTCTTCCCATGATCATCGACCTTGGAAATATAAAATTTCAGATCGAATAAAAATCACGATGCAAAAAATTAAATTGATAAGGCCAATTTTTTGGCTGATTCCCATATTACTCACCTCCCTGCTGTTAGGATGGTTGATGCTAACGCGCGGACACTTATGGGGAGATGATTTCGCCGGTTATCTTTTGCAAACCAAAAGCCTCATAAATTGGAATATGAGTTCTCTTCTTGAACAAAACCAATTCATGAATTTACGATCTTCCTACTCCCCTGGACCAAACGCCTATCCGTGGGGGTACCCCCTCTTCTTATTACCTGTGTATGTCCTTGTTGGCAATAATCCCTTGGCGTTCAAGTTGGCGGGCTTGATCTGTTTTCTCGTCTTCTTGGCGGCGTTTTATTTGATTGTCCGAGGTAAAAGTAATGAGAAGATGGCGATCCTTGCCACATGTGTATTGGCCTTTTCACCCACCCTTCTTGGCCTCAATGATCTTATCCAGTCCGACATCCCGTTTCTTGCTGTATCTACCGTTTGTTTACTCTTAATTTTGCGAGAGGAGAGACACAATTCGTTATTAAACAAATTCGCTATAGGGCTAACAATTTTCTTGGCGGTATTTTTGCGAACAACCGGAATCTTGCTTTTTGTGCCGTATGGGGTGCTGTTTCTATCGCAAAAAAAAGGGATGGATTCCAAACAGATTTGGGTCCAGTCTCTGCCCCTCCTCATTTTTCTCGTTCTCTACAGTGGGCAAGCCGCTTTATTTCCCCAAGGGAATAGCTCTTACTTTGAGCACTTTGGGTTATTTTCTCTCAATAATTTACTCTTCAATCTTTCCTTTTATCTAACCCTCCCGGCTCAGTTCTTTGCCGATCTTCCAGGTACTGTCTATTTAGCTATTCCCTTCTTGGTCTTTGCTTTGATCTATTTGTTCAAAAACAGAAAAAGTGAGTACCCGTTCCTCTCTTTTCTTTTGGTAATGTATCTCATGTATAGCTTTTGGCCCGAAAGGCAAGGGTTCCGCTTTATTCTGCCGGTCATTCCCGTCCTGCTTCTTTTTTCGGTAAAAGGAATCGAGATCGTTTCGGGAAAACTACCTATATTAAAAACCCCGATCCTTTTTTTTCTTTTCTTTATTTTGGTAAGTTCCTTGGTGATCAGCGGCAGCAAAGGGGTTAACAACTTCCACAACGATCGTGAGATAAATGGTCCGTTCGATCCTTATAGTTTTCAGATGTATGATTTTGTAAAAACCGAAACAAACCTTGACGATGTCATTGTTTTTATGAAGCCAAGAGCCCTAAGGTTGTTCACCGACCGGAATTC
>CAIRYE010000270.1 GCA_903882765.1 uncultured Anaerolineae bacterium | reverse complement strand
TGTTGATATCGGAGGCGAGTCTACCCGTCCTGGTTCTAAGTTTGTTAGTTTGGAAGAAGAGTTAGTCCGTGTAATACCAATAATCGGTGCTGTATCAGCCACGTTTCCGCAGGCGGTCATTTCTGTAGATACCTACAAAGCAGCGGTAGCCGAACAAGCCTTGAAGGCTGGAGCCCATATTGTCAATGATGTTTGGGCTTTGATGGGGGACCCCTCGATGGCAGCTGTTGTTGCCAAACACAAAGCATGGGTGATCCTGATGCATAATCTCAGCAAACCTGAAAACGCTCAGCTTGCTGAAAATTTGGGTGGACGATATATTGGGGTTGAATACACAAACCTACTTCAGGATGTTGAAAATGACCTGTTGGCATCAATCAACTTGGCAAAGAACGCCGGCATCCCCCAAGATAGGATCATCATCGATCCAGGGATCGGGTTTGGAAAAACGGTAGAGCAGAACCTTGAATTGATCAATCAATTAGGGTACTTTAAAAAAATGGGCTTTCCGCTGTTGTTAGCGCCATCCAGAAAGTCCTTTATTGGTTTTACCTTGAACCTACCTCCCGCTGAACGGGTGGAAGGAACCGCGGCTTCGATCGCGATCGGAATAGAGCGAGGCGCTGATATTGTTCGGGTGCACGATGTAAAACAAATGGCTCGTGTTGCCCAAATGACAGATGCGCTTGTTAGAGCCAATGGTTCCAATTAATTAGAAAAAGTTGAGGACGAATGCCCCCATCCAAAAGAGAGATCTACCTACTTTCCCCCAAAAAATATAGCCCTGAGATCATTGCGGTCGCGTTCGCTAAAACATCGCGGTCTCCCGAAACATTTCGAGCCATCGCGGATGAACTGACCGAAGAAGCTTCCTCGCAATTTCATGAGAAGTGGGTTATCGGGTATGGGCATTCCTCTGTTGCCGAACACGCGGTGCTGCACCTTGCCATCGAAAATGCCTCACGCTTGGCGATGGAAGCGATCGAGTCCAATCGATTAGCATCGTACACAGAAAAATCAACACGATACCAAAAATGGGATAGGGATCAGTTTTATTGCCCCCCAGAGATCCTTGGGTCAAAATTTGAGGAACGCTTTGATCAGATCTGCGAATATTTGTTTCAGACGTACTTACGCTCGCTCGAACCAGCTAAAAAAGTAGTCGAAGCTCAGGTTTTACGCAATGAGGGTGAAAGTGATGAGAATTACGACAAGCGCATCCGTTCAAGGTACGTAGATGCCTGCCGATTTATCTTGCCGGCGGCATCGCTTGCCAATGTTGGTATGACCGTGA
The DNA here is from genome assembly GCA_903882765.1 of uncultured Anaerolineae bacterium. Classification (GTDB taxonomy): domain Bacteria; phylum Chloroflexota; class Anaerolineae; order Anaerolineales; family Villigracilaceae; genus UBA5195. The sequence continues at coordinate 2,401 of CAIRYE010000270.1, read as the reverse complement.
ATGGCAGGGAGCTAGAAAGCGCGATAAAGAAATGGCTTTCCAGCCCGCTAGCAGAAGTGCGTGAGATCGGCGAAACGGTGAAAGCCGCCGCCAAAGCGGAAGTGCCTACGCTTCTCAAGTACGCTGAACCACAACTGTCCTATCAGGCGATGGCGGAAAAAATAACCCAATTAAGTGGAACCTTGGAACTTCCCGAAGAAAAGCAGCAAGCTTGTACCCTAGTGGCCAGTGAAAACGAAGGGGAAGACCGTATACTCGCTTCTGTCCTGTATCGCTTTGGAAATATGAGTTTTGAGCAAGCTTTGAAGAAGATCAAAGACACTACTATCTCCAACGAGATCAGCGAAGTCCTTTTCCAAAACCTTGAAAAATTTGATGTTCCCTTGCGTGAATTGGAACACTCCACTATGACCTTTGACCTGGTAATGGATCAGGGCGCTTATGCTGAGTTCAAACGGCACAGAATGATGAGCCAAACCGCGCAGCGCTTAACCTGTTCTAACGGTTACGCTACACCAAGGTTGATCGTTAAAGCTGGCTTTGAGTTGGATTTTCAGCAAGCAATGGGCGCCGCACAATTGCTTTGGAATGAGTTAGCGGAATGGAATATTGATGTTGCCCAATATATAGTGCCAAACGCTTTCAATCGAAGGGTAATGGCTACTTTCAATCTACGAGAGGCGTTTTCTTTTTGCCAGCTTCGTACAGCGCCTAACGCGCACTTCTCCATCCGGCGGATCGCCCAAATGATGGCAGTGGAAGTGAAACGGGTTTATCCGGTGCTTTCAAAATATATGCGAATCTACGATGAGCCTTGGCAGCAGATCGAGCTCGATCATTTCGAGAGCGCTTGATCAATCCGCGATAAATTGCGCCAGCTCCGCTCTCGAAACAAGAGCTGTCATATCCAGGGTTAGCGGGGTAACAGAAACTTTCCCTTTTTTCATCAATACGAACACATCGGTGTCTTCTGGCTCATTGGTCAGATCTAACTCCAGCTTATAACCGATCTTGTTCGGTAGGCTAAAATCCCTACGATCGGGTTTCGTAGGAATGTAATATCGCTGGCGTGATAATTTGGTCCATTCCCAGGCGGTGCTTGGGGTTGCGTTAGCGGGAACATCCACCTTGATAAGGTCAACACCACTGGGAAGTTGGTTCTTGAGTAATAAACTGGCGAATTTCTGGGTGAAGGTGGCGGCAGTGCTGAAATCCACATCTAAGGAGTAGGATAAGTGGTGTGAAGGATCGGTGGCGAGGGAAACAGCCATAGAAGGAATGCCGAGCGAAGCCGATTCCATTGCCGCTCCTACTGTACCCGAGATAGTGATACCGGTAGCGACGTTTTCTCCATAATTGATCCCAGAAACAACTATGTCAGGGCGGTCCGGAAGAATTTCAAGGATGCCGTGTTGAACAGCTTGCGCGGGGGTTCCGCCAATGGCGTACACCTTCCAAGTTTGACCGTTGATAACCATTTCTTCCTCAGAGATGATCCCATCTGAAGTAGTTGGCAAACTCCGTCCCATTCCAGAAGATTGCTCGCGAGGAGCGGCAACGGTAACATAACCAATTTTCGATAACGCTTCAGCAGCAGCCCATAAACCAGGTGATTTGATGCCATCGTCGTTGGTCAGTAAAATATTCGGCTTTTTTATAGATTTCATAGTAATTGAATTTTAATACAAAAAGAGCAGGTTATAAAAACCCGCTCTTTGTGCCTCCGGAGGGACTCGAACCCCCGACCTATTGCTCCGCAAGCAAGCGCTCTAATCCACTGAGCTACGAAGGCATTTGCGAATAGAAATTTTACACCACAAGGGTTTTCCGGTCAAGAATTATTTCTTGTTGCCGAGGTATTATTGGGAAAAAATGAAAATTAAGGTGTAAAATTAGCTTTCAAAGAAAAATTGGCAAACAGGAGTTCATCAATGGCAAAAAAACAAAGAAGTGTTTCTTCCAAAGTATCACCAACCTTCGCTGGCATTCAAAGAGGTGTAGTTTCCTCCGAGTTTAATCCAGACTACTCTCACATCAAAGGTGAGTTAAAAAAGATAGGTGTTTTGGCTGCGAGTTTTTTCTCGATCTTGATCGTATTGTCCTTTATCATCAAGTAATTTGATTTTCTCGGTCGATCAAGGTTGAAATAACATGATCGACCGTTTTTTTATTTAAGGTTGGTCTTGATGGAATCGAATCCAGTGGTTCAGGTGGTAATAACCGCGTCGGCTTACGGTGGTATGTCTGTGGCTCGCTTTAACGGAAAAGCGGTCTTTGTCCCATTTACCTTACCCGGGGAGGTCGCAAAGATCCGTATCATTGATGACAGAAAAAATTTTTCTATCGCCGAACTGGTAGAGATCGTTAAACCATCCGAAAAACGGATCCAACCGCCATGCCC
>CAIRYE010000269.1 GCA_903882765.1 uncultured Anaerolineae bacterium | reverse complement strand
TTGTGCCTTTGCGTGAAACCGCCCTTGCCTTTTTACCCGCGCTCAGCAGCCTTCGCAAGAACCCGCACTTGCCCTCTTGCCCTTCTTAGCGCACTTTGTGCCTTCGCGTGAAACCGCCCTTGCCCTTCAAAGAGCTCTTTGTGTGATACAGCGCTTGATCTTGCCCAAAAACCTTCACGTGAACCCGCTCTTGCCCTATCGCCATCCATCGTTATAATTAAACAAACACCGAGAGGACCCACCATGACCCAACCAACCCTGATCGCCTTCGACGCCGACGACACCCTTTGGCAGAACGAAACCCTTTACCACAACGCCCAAGAAACCTTCGTTGGCCTGCTTACCCATTACCACCCCGAAGAGTGGATCCGCGAGCGCTTATACCAAACCGAAATGCGCAACCTCGACCATTTCGGCTACGGCATCAAAGCCTTCGCGCTTTCAATGATCGAAACCGTAGTGGAGTTGACCGAGGGCAGGGTAAAGGGAGAGGATATCCGCACCCTGATCGATGTGGCAAAGGCGATGATCGACGCCGATATAGAGCTGCTGCCCGGGGTTCGTGATGTGGTCGAGAACCTTTCCCAACACTGCCCGTTGGCGATCATCACCAAGGGCGACCTGCTGGACCAGCAACGCAAGGTTGAGCGCAGCAAAATTGGGCATTACTTTACACATATCGAGGTAGTTGCCGATAAGAACCTCGCCACCTACCAAGCCCTGATGAGCAAAATGGGCGTCGCGCCGGCACAGTTCTTGATGATCGGCAACTCCCTCAAATCCGACATCCTGCCGATCCTCGAGCTGGGCGGCCAAGCGGTGTACGTGCCCCACGGCCTCACCTGGGAGCATGAACACGCCCCCACCCCAGCCGCCAACACCCCGGGGTTTTTCCAAATCGAAACCATCAGCCAGCTGCCAGGTATTCTCAAAGCGCTGTAACCGCTCATCCTATTTGCATCGTGGCATGAGGGTTGCGCAAAGTTCTGGCTCTCCCGAGGATGACAAGCTCGATCTCACACAAAGCGCAAGTTCGGGCTCGCACAATGGCACAAAGATCACAAAGGAAGAGCACAGCTAGGAAAACACATTAATGGCACCTAGCGATCCTTCCCAATCTTAAGCCATGCAAACGTTGTGCCCAAAATGGAACAAGTTTAACCTCACCTATCTATCCCACCCAACCTCAACTCTCGCGAATGTTGTACGCAGAAATAGGACAACAAGTAGAGATTAACTTTCAATTCCAAACAAAACCTTCCCGATTTACCACGAGCCCTTCCCCCCACAATGCTCTCGCACTTCTTAGTGCCCTTTGTGCCTTCGTGTGACACCGCCCTTGCCCTTCCCCTTAAAGCTCTCGCCCTTCTTTGTGCCCTTCGTGCCTTCGTGTGACACCGCCCTTGCCCTTCCCCACAATGCTCTCGCACTTCTTAGTGCCCTTCGTGCCTTCGTGTGAACCCGCCCTTGCCCTTTCCCCCCACAATGCTCCTGACCTTCTTAGCGCCCTTCGCGTCCTTCGCGTGAACCCGCCCTTGCCCTTCCCCATAAAGCTCTCGCCCTTCTTAGCGTCCTTTGTGCCTTTGCGTGACACCGCCCTTGCCCTTCCCCCAAAATCCTTCGCGTGACACCGCCCTTGCCCTCCCCAAATTTGACTTTACCCTCCCCGATTTGTATAATTACCCTACAACAATCCCAACAAAATTACCAAGAGGAGTGGAAAATGGAAATTTATGTCATCAGACACAGCATCGCGAATTCATTTGGCGCGGAAGGCGCCACCCGTGACGAAGACCGTGCCCTCACCAAAGATGGCATCGAGCGCATCGAAGCCGTAGCCAAAGGGCTAAAAGCCATGGGGCTTGCCCCAGAGTACATCCTCACCAGCCCCTACCTGCGCACACTGCAAACCGCTCAGGCACTGCAAAAAGGGCTTGGCCTCAAAAATGTTTTGGTTCAAACCCCCAACCTTGCCATCACCGGCAACCCCGAACAAGTGATGGAAGAAGTGAACCTGCATTACCCCGCCGTGAAGCAGATCTTCTTGGTTGGCCACGAACCCGGCCTCACCGAACTGATCGGGCTATTGGTCTCTGGCAACCCCAACATGGGTCTCAAAGTGGGCAGGGCATCGGTAACCTGCCTACACATTCATCAGCCCCTCGAGACCGAAGCGGCAGAATTGGCCTGGAAGATGACCGCCAAACAAGTTGCTGCCTTTGGTGAGAGGAGCTAATAGCAAAGTTATTTAACGGGTTTTAGGTTGTAAGATATAATCAAATCAACCCTCATGAAATTTTTCACCTTTCAAAAACTGTTCGGATCAGATTCCCCCCGATCATTCTTTTTACGCTTTTTATTGAATATTCTCGTGATCGGGGGTATCTCCTTTTTTGGCATCTACTATTACTACCAACAAGCACGCTCACAAGCCTGGGAAAGCATCCAGCAGCAAGAGTTCAACAATCTCCAGATCCGCCATAACGAATTGCTGAACGAATTCAGCCATATCACCACCGATACATTCTTAATAAGCAACGCACCAGCGCTAAAAAAGTATTTAACGGATGAAGGTGATGAGCGATACCAAGATCTAGCGGTCACCCTTCGAAACCTAAGCCTCTTCCATCCCATCTACGATCAAGTGCGTTACATCGCCGCGGATGGCATGGAAGAAGTTCGCGTTAATCTGGTTGATGGCAAACCTCAATTGGTTGCCAAACAAGACCTGCAAAACAAAGCGGATCGTCCCTACTTTATTGACACGATGAAACTGAACCAAGGTACCATCACCATCTCGGCGATGGATCTAAACATGGAGCGTGGCCAGATAGAGATCCCCTTTAAAGCCACCATGCGTGTTGCCACCCCGGTTTTTGACGACAGCGGCCAGCGCCGAGGGATCGTAGTTCTAAATTACCTTGGCTCTAACCTAAACGCCATCATGTCCTCCGCCATACCAAATTCTTCCGATGACGGCAACACCCTGCTGCTCAATCAAGAAGCCTATTACCTATATAACCCAACCGATCCCACTCAAGAGTGGGGTTTTTTGTTAGAAGAACGCAATGAGTTGAAATTTAGCAACGACCACCCCGAAGCCTGGCAAGCGATGCAAACGCTGGATAGTGGGCAGATCGAATCGACCGATTGCTTGGTAACCTTCTTTGCCCTTACCCCGGTGGAAGTCCTAACCTTCACCGAGAACCCATCCCTGCGCGATAAGATCGCCAGCCAACCCAAGTGGTGGTTAGTATCAGAATATCCATACAGCAAATTCAACCGATCTTCCGCTTCCATTAGCACACGCTATTCCTCCATGAGCGCTATCTTTTTCCTAATGGCGCTGATCCTTAGCTTGGGCATCGCCCGCATAACCATCGAGCTTGAACAACGCCGCGCCCAGCTTGAATTCAGCGCCCTTCATGATAGCGTCACCGGATTGCCCAACCGCATCCTCTTTATGGATCGCTTGAGCCAGGTGCATGCCCGCTCTCTGCGTGATCGCTCAAAATTCTCCGTGTTTTTTATCGACCTAGATGGTTTTAAGAACATCAACGACACCCTCGGCCACGAAGCCGGCGATGTACTGTTGCGCGCCATCGCCGAAAAGATCTCTGGCCTGCTGCGTAAGACCGATACCATAGCCCGCTTCGGCGGTGATGAGTTCTGCATCTTATCAGTTGACATCAATGATGGCGAAGATTCGGAAGAATTGGCGGCGCGAATATTGAAAGCCATCAACCAGCCCTTCGAATACAAAGGCCACCCGCTAAAAGTAACCGCCAGCATTGGTATCTCCTCCAACACTGGGCACCAAAAAGACCTCGAAACATTGATCAACGAAGCGGACCAAGCGATGTACCTATCAAAAAACGCCGGCAAGAACCGCTACACAAAATTCTAATATCCCCCCTCCAAGATATTCCCACCATTTAGACCAATTTCATTAGTATTAGTGACGATTTTTATGGTCGGTTTAAGATAAAATTGAACCTATTAACTTAATACAAATGAGGCTTTTTAAATGAAAAGAAAATGGACCGAATTGAACGCGCGCGGCCAGGGGTGGATTGAATATTCCCTCCTCTTAGCACTCATCTCAGCCTCGACGATCGTTGCCCTCACCACCGTCGGTTGGGATGTACAACACTTATTTTTACACGCCAAAGAAATGTTCGTATCCGCTACGCAACACTAGATCTTGATCCCGCGGTTTGAAACAAACGCCTATGGTT
>CAIRYE010000268.1 GCA_903882765.1 uncultured Anaerolineae bacterium | reverse complement strand
GATTTTACCCATACCGAGAAACTCCAAGCAACAAAACCGGTGGCAATCGCATATCTTTAGATGGAGAATGTTTATGAGTAGTGAAAACCCTCAAACTAACGCAAGCAATGCTGTAGTAAAACAGAAAAAGAATGATGTTGGCGAGATTTTGTTCCGAACGGCTATGCCGTTCATGGCAATGTTTGCCGCACTTATCATCGGAGCTATTGTTCTCCTCATCCTGAAAGTTAACCCTTTCGAGGCCTATTCTGCGATTTTTGTCGGCGTATTCGGTTCCGTATCCGGTTTCACCCAATCACTTGTAAAAGCAACACCTTTACTGCTGGTTGGTCTTGGAATCTGTATTGCCTTTAGGGCTAGCGTAATCAATATTGGTGCCGAAGGCCAAATTATCCTTGGTGCTTTGGGGGCTACCAGTTGGGCTTTGTTCTTTAAGACTTGGCCGGCCTGGGCTCTTATTCCCACTACATTACTCGCTAGCTTTTTATCAGGCGCGCTTTGGGGCTTTATTCCAGGTATTCTCAAAGCCAAATTCAAGGTTAATGAGATCCTAAGCACGGTAATGTTGAACGCGATCGCTCTTCAACTTATGAATCTATTAGTTCGTGGTCCTTTGATCGATCAAGCCGGGGTTGCTGCGGGTACATATTTGGCTCAATCGGAAAAACTTCCGGAAGCTGCTTGGCTCGCTCGATTGGTCCCTCAGACCTTATTAAATGTTGGCACGATCATCGCGGTGGTCCTGGCCGTGGTGGTTTATATTTTCCTTTGGAGAACAACCATTGGGTTCCGAATTCGCGCTGTGGGTTTAAACCCAGATGCTTCTCGTTATTCAGGTATCAATGTTCCTTTTTACCAAGCTCTTTCACTTACCTTAGCGGGTGGCCTTGCGGGTATAGCCGGCGCGGTTGAAGTGATGGGGGTTCATCATCGTTTATTGGAAGGTATTACTAGCGGGTACGGGTTTTCGGGCATTGTCGCGGCTTTGTTTGGCGGACTTCATCCCCTTGGGCTTATTCCAGCCTCATGGTTATTTGGTAGCTTGTTAGTTGGAGCCGACAAAATGCAACGGGCTGTGCAAGTACCTTCCGCGCTCATTGATGTGTTATTAGGCCTTGTAGTGTTGTTCGTCGTTGGATCATCATATCTCTCTAAGATTTGGGCCGCTCGCAGGCTTGTCGCTACTTCAAAGAATACCGGAGGAACCAAGTAATGGAAGAGATCTTTTCGCAGGCTGTACTGATTGGAATCATTACTTCGGCGATTCGCCTTGCCACCCCTTACATTTTTGCGTCCATCGGGGAAGCTTTTTCACAATCATCAGGTGTAGTAAACCTTGGCGTGGATGGGATCATGCTGGTAGGAGCTTTTGTTGCTTATTACATTACCCTAACAACGGGAAACCTTTGGCTTGCCGTTCTCGGAGCAGTGATCATTGGTTTATTGATGGGTCTATTGATGTCCTTCATCAGCGTTACCATGCGCGCTGAACAAGGGATCAGCGGCATTGGCTTGTATATGTTTGGTCTTGGTCTTTCCTCTTTGTTATTCAAAGTATTGGTTGGATCTGTCCAAACAATCGAGGGATTTCACGAAATGGATATACCAGGTTTAAGTACAATTCCAGTTATTGGTGAGATCTTTTTTAGGAATAGCCTGCCAGTTTATGTAGCCTTCTTGCTTATTCCAGTTGCTTGGTGGTTTCTTGAAAAAACTACCTGGGGGCTGATGATTCGTGCGGTTGGTCAAAACCCAGCCGCGGCTGATTCACTCGGTGTAAATGTGAATCGAGTTCGCTATTTTAGCGTTTGTTTTGGCGCTATCATGGCTAGCCTCGCTGGCGCGTCCCTTTCAACAGCTTTAGTGAATTTATTTCAAGAAAACCTTACCGCTGGGTTAGGTTTTATTGCCGTAGCATTGGTTTATTTCGGCGGCTGGAAACCAGTAGGAATTTTGATCGGCGCGTTATTATTTAGCACAGTAAATGCCTTCCAGTTATGGATGCAAGTACTCGGTGTTAATATCCCCTCAGATGTAGCTGTTATGCTACCTTATTTATTGACAATTGTGGCTTTGGTTGCCGTAACCAGTCGGATACGACCGCCTGCCGCATTAAACAAGCCCTTTGATCGGGGCGAAAATTAACCACTCTATTAGGAGAGAAGAAATGAAAAAAAGCAATTTGTTTTCTGTTCTATCCGTACTGTTTGTGCTTGCGCTGATGATTTCAGCTTGCGCACCCGCAGCCCCCGCAACTGAAGCTCCTGTTGCCGAAGCTCCTGCCGCAGAAGCCCCCGCTGCCGAAGCCCCTGCCGCCGAAGAACCTGTTGCTCCCGCCGAACCCTTCAAAGTTGCGGTCATTATGCCAAGCGCGACCACTGATATGGCCTTCAGCCAATCAATGTATTCCGCCCTTGTCGCCGTACAAACTGAAATGGGTGGCGAGTCTGCTATGGTCATCCAATACTCTGAAAATATGTTCAAAGTACCCGATGCAGCTGCCGCTATCCGCGATTATGCCTCACAAGGTTTTGATCTCGTCATCGCTCACGGTTCACAATACGGTTCCTCCGTTGAAGAAATCGCCAAAGACTTCCCCGAAACAGCTTTCGCTTGGGGTACTGATGTCAATACCTTTGGTCTTCCCAATGTTTATGCCTACACCGCCGCTGCCCAAGAAGGTGGTTATGTTAATGGTGTAATGGCCGCAATGCTTACTCAGGGAAAACAGATCGGCGTTACTGGTCCTGTTGAAGTTGGCGATGCTAAAACCTACATTGATGGTTTCGTTCAGGGCGTTGCCTCTGTCGACCCCGCCATCTCTGTAAATAAGACTTGGACCGGTTCCTTCTCTGACGTAGCTCTTATGACCGAAGCTGCTAAGACCCACATCGCCGCTGGCGCTGACGTACTCACTGGTTCATCCCAGTCTGTCGCTGGATCCATTGGCGCTGCCAAGGAAAACGGCGCGGTTCTTTGGTTCGGTACTCAGTCCGACCAGGCCCCCCTTGCTGAATCCCTTGTTGTTGCAAGCCAGGTTTATGATTGGACCGCTATGATCAAACAGATCATCGCTAACAAAGCCGAAGGCAAGCTCGGCGGTGAAACCTTTACCCTCCAGCTCTCCAATGACGGCCTCAAGATCGCTTTCAATGCTGGTTATGCTCTTCCCGCTGAAGTTAAAGCCGCAGCCGATGCCGCTATTGAAGGTATCAAATCTGGCTCCATCGTTGTAGAACCATAGTATTAAACTTCCATCAGGGTCATCTGCTTTGGATGACCCTGATGGGTTTACAAAAAATCGGTACTAAAAAAATCAAAAATAGGTGAATCAATGAGTGCAAACAATTCCTCCTCAGCTCCTAAAAGAATCTCCTCTGTAGAAATGAAGAACATTGTAAAAAGATTTCCTGGTGTTCTGGCCAATACGGATGTTAATTTTGATGTGCGCGCCGGCGAAGTTCATGCCTTACTCGGCGAAAATGGAGCAGGAAAAAGTACCTTGATGCGCCAGTTATACGGTTTGTACAAGCCAAATGAAGGTGAGATCTTGGTGGATGGCAGACCTGTTGTTTTTAATTCACCCGCTGACGCGATCAAGGCCGGAATAGGTATGATCCATCAGCATTTTATGCTCATCCCAACCCTTACCGTAACAGAAAATGTAGCGCTTGGGCTAACATCCTCCCGAGAACCAATGTTAGATCTGGATGTTGTGGAAAAAAAGATCCTTGAACTATCCAAAGCCTATGGTTTAAAAGTGGATCCATCGGCGTATATTTGGCAGCTCTCTGTTGGTGAACAACAACGAGTGGAAATTATTAAAGCACTCTACCGGAACGCGGGAATCATTATTTTAGATGAGCCAACCGCGGTTTTAACTCCCCAAGAAGTGAATGACCTTTTCGCGACACTACGGAAGATCATCGCTGAGGGACATGGATTTGTATTTATCAGTCATAAACTTCACGAAGTTATGGCTATTTGTGACCGTGTTTCAGTTTTGCGTGATGGCGCGATGATCGGCACCCGTTCGATGGAAGGTGTCACTCGCGAAGATTTGGTTAAGATGATGGTGGGCAGGGAAATGAAAACCTTACCACATCAGGACCATAAAGAAGGAGAGGTTAGGTTAAAGATCAAAGGTTTGCGCGCCATTGGTGACCGAAATACCGAAACCTTATGTGGTGTAGACCTCGAGATTCGTTCAGGCGAAATTTTAGGAATAGCCGGGGTTTCTGGCAACGGCCAACGGGAACTCGCCCAATGCCTTACTGGTTTGCGAAAATCGAGCGCTGGTACGATCTTTTTGGATGGCGACGAAATTACCCATATGCCATTGCTAAAACGTATGGAAGCTGGGCAGGCATATATTCCTGAAGAAAGAATGCAAGATGGCGCGATCCGTGAGTTTAGTGTGCAGGAAAACCTGTTTCTTCGAGACCACGCCGCCCCCGAAAACACCCATGGCATCTTTCTGAACTTTAAGCGAATGTCAGAACGAACAGCTGAAGTAGTAAAACAATATAACGTAAAAACACCTACGATAGAAACACCCATCAAGAACTTATCAGGTGGAAATATTCAAAAATTGATTCTAGCGCGAGAACTTTCTCGCAAACCAAAATTCCTGATCGCCGCCCAGCCAACCCGCGGCGTGGATATTGGCGCAACCGAGTATATCCACCAGCGCTTGCTCGAGCAACGGGATTCTGGTACGGCCATTCTCCTCATCTCCGAAGATCTGGATGAAACTCGCAGCTTATCTGATCGCATTGCGGTGATGTACGAAGGCAAGATCGTTGGCATCGTGGGCAGAGACGGCGCTACCGTTGAGCAGATCGGCCTGATGATGGCGGGAATATCGATGGAAGAGGCGATGAAGGGGTAGAAACACCTTCTTAAAAATCGAACTGGCAAATCATTAAATTGATTTGCCAGTTTTTATTTTGTCAAAGTTGGCGATGCTATTATTATCTGTAGCTGTAAATCTAACTGGCGATTGATCAATTAAGATAAGAACCTTTTTGTGGTGATGTCTATCAACTATTGTTGGGATGAGCGACCGATTTGGGATACCTATTGTTGTTTTCTTATTGATATTACCTTTTTCGCTTAATTAGAAATTTTTACCAATCAGTACGTGTGAATGTGAATGGTTATTATTCAAAATTGATTGTCACTTTATAGAATCGGTAGGTCATTATCCCATTTTATTTGAATTACCAAATGTTATTTGGTTTACTTTTTAAGTTGAGAAAAGATAGTACCGCATCCGATATTTTATAATGAGTTAACCGATAGAGAATCGTTAGGTCATCATTCGATTTTTCATCTTTTTTGGGAAAAATATTGTCCATTTAGACCTCTGTTTATAGGCAGAAAGGTCATTTTATGGCATATTATTGTTATATACGGGGGGATATTGAGCCACCAGTGGGAGTCGGACCCACGACCTAACGATTACGAATTTGGCCGGAAAAAACCCTATATACAGACTATATTGCTGATTAATGCCATAAATTGCCATATCTGGCGGTAATAAATTTGTCGATCCTGACGAATCGTTAGGTCATAAATTGCTGCTTAATGACCGGAATATCCATGTTTGATCTTATTATACCCCTTCCGGAATTGGTATAGCTATACAAACCTGATCAACCCGAAACAGCGCTCAGTAACTCCTCAGCAGGTACGTAAAACTCCTTTTTACACGTTTGCAAATTTGTATTGACATAGAATAGATGTTCTATATAATTAACTTAAGTTTACTGAAGGTAACAAAGTAGGCTAATACCGGGATGGAACAAGGAAAAGGAGGAATATGGACGAATTTCATGAAGCAAAAAAGATCGTAGTGAACAGGACGTTTTCGATCACGCACGGGCACAGCCAGATGGTGGCCAGACTGGCCGATGAGCTATCCGCGCGCGAAGACAAGACTGTCTACGAAAG
>CAIRYE010000267.1 GCA_903882765.1 uncultured Anaerolineae bacterium | reverse complement strand
GTGTAATTTTTTAGATTATTGATGAAAAGACCAACATGGTACTTTGGTTTTGAACAGATGTGAGTTGTTTTTTATCTCCGGTTTTCTGCCCACTGAATACCATTGAAGTTATAGATAATGAAGGTGGGTAAGTTAATTCATCCCATTGGGTATTAATACCACAGTGGATGGATGGAATTGCAGAGACCTTCGGTCAGAAACTTGCCCTCGGTCGGGAGACCGGCGCAAGGTGGAGACCGGCGGGGAGAATCAAGATTTGGTGTTTTCAACTTGATATCAATAACTTAGATAATTATGCCCTCACCTTTATCCCAAAGGTTTTCGGGCTTTGATGGAAAAGGTGAGCGGAATGAGACCTTGGAACTCGGGGTTGATGTTGGGGAAATAATCCCAGTAGGATTCTGGATGTTCGCCAAGTTTCTCTATGATGAGCCCGGTATTGGTCAGTGCTTGGAAGATGGTGCTGATCGGCCAAAGCCGCTCGTATTTTGAAGCCATTTTCTCCAATGGGATTCCTAGGTCACCGATGTAGTTTGAACCCCATCCCTTTGAAACCTCAGAATGAGCGAAGTAATTGATATTACTTGGGACGAGGCTTTCAGCGGATGGATCGAATAACCACGATGCTGGGTGGTCATCGAGGATGTGGAAGACACCGCCTGGTTTTAGAAGGCGATGGACAACGCTTGCCCATGCTTCAAGGTCATGCAGCCAAGTTATAGCACCTCGGCCCGTATAAACCAGGTCGGCGGTGCCATCCAATTCATGGGGGGTATCGAGGATGTCGCAGCGAAACCAATTGGCAGGGGCATTCAACGCTTCCGTCAGTCGAATCGCGTTGGCGATGTGGGCATCAGAGATATCAACCCCAACGACTTGCTTTACCCCCTCTACCCATAAGGAAAGAGTATCTCGCCCAGAAGCGCATTGTAAATGGATCGCCTTGTTACACCAACCGCTTAGATCGCCGAGGTTGGCCCGCTCGATGGGGTGAAGATTGCTGTGACCGGTTCGGATGAAATGAATAGTATTTTCAACTTCTTCGGTATAGCGGATGGCGGCTTCATTCCAACTTTTTCGGTTGGATTCGTGCCTTAGGTTTACCTCATCCCTTGTTCGCGCAATTGGCAGGTTTTGTAGGGTCGTGAAATTATCTTCCATGAATGCTCCTAGGGGCAACTGTTGTGGGGTGTTTCAATTTTCTTTTGTTTTATCAATATTCAACTTAGGACACGAGGTACTCTGTTGGGAGTACCTCGTGTTGATTTGTTAACCTTGTTTTCCCCGAACCCACTCAACTACATATGCTTGGGCGGTGCCGAGGTTTGCGAGGTCCTTGCCGCCGCCAAAGGCCAGATGGGGGGCTCCGCCACCACCCGCGCCGAGCATTTTGGAGATATATCCTACCACTTCTCCGGCTTTGTAGCCCTGCTTGACCAGGTCTTGGGTGATGCCGACCATCAGGCTGACCTGACCATCCTTGACGCTGAAGACGGCGCAAACACCGTTTTGGGGGTATTTATCGCGGAAGACATCGGAGAGGCGGGTGAGGGTCTCTTTATCGAGACCGGGCAGGTTTGCCACCACAACGGATACAGACCCGAGAATGGTGGGGTTTGCCAGGGCTTGGCCGAATTCTGTGACGGCGACTTGGGCTTTCGCTTCGGCTAATTGTTTTCGCGTAGCTGATAATTCATCTTGAAGGGCGTCGATCTTGCCGGGGACGTCATCGAGGTTGGTTTTGAGGATGCTGGCTGAGGTTTTTAGGGCCTTGAAGCGCTTGGCGGTTAGATCAAAGGCACCACGGCCGGTAACGGCTTCGATACGACGAACGCCGGCGGCGGCTGAACCTTCGCTTACGATGATGAAGCTGCCTACATCGCTGCTGCGTTTGATGTGGGTACCGCCGCATAATTCGAAGGAGTAGCGGTCAGTGCCTTCTTCTTGCGGGTCATCATCGAGAATGGTGATAGTACGTACGACATCGCCGTATTTCTCGCCAAAGAGCGCCATAGCGCCTTCGGCAATGGCTTCTTCGCGGCTGCGAGTTTTTGACCTCACCTCGTAATCGGCGGAGATGGCTTGGTTGACGATCTGTTCCACTTGTTCGATCTGGGCGGGGGTCATGCTTTCGGGGTGATTGAAATCGAAGCGAAGACGGTCTGGGGCTACCAGTGAGCCGGCTTGGCGGGCATGTGGGCCGAGCACTTTGTGCAGAGCGGCGTGCATGAGGTGGGTGGCGGTATGGTTGCGCATAATATCGTGACGGCGGTCGTTATCTACAAGGGCGGAGGCTTTATCGCCAGCGCAGGGTTTGCCGCTGATCACTTCGCCGATGTGGCTGATGAGGCCGGAGGCAGGGCGGCGTACGGAGCTTACTTCCACTTCCCACACAGCGCCGTTGCTATTGTGACCGCGGATGAGGCCGGTATCGCCTACTTGGCCGCCGCTTTCGATGTAGAAGGTTGTTTTTGGCAGGATGATCTCGACGGCATCGCCAAATTGGGCGGTGTTTACTTCTTCGCCGTTTACTACCATAGCTAGCACTTCACCATCAGCACTGAGCGAGGTGTAGGGGTCGTACTCTACAGCGTTCTTGAGCTTGGCGGTATCGATTAACTTTTTGTAAATGTTTCCGAAAAATTCGGTATCGTTGCCGCCATTGCTGCCCATCGATCTGCCGCCGCCTGAGGCGATGGAGTGTTGTTCGCGGGCATCGAGGAAGCCTTTTTCGTCTACGTC
>CAIRYE010000266.1 GCA_903882765.1 uncultured Anaerolineae bacterium | reverse complement strand
GGAAGAGGAAGAACGATCGCAGCGCTACAAGCGGCCTTTTTCGCTGGTGCTGATCCACTGCCTGCCGGTGGAGGAGGTTTCGTGGGATGGCGGCGAAATGACCGCGCTAATGCGCACCATCGCTAACACCGTGAAATCTACTTCGCGGCGTATCGATATTCCTTTCTTGCTGGATGCCTCTACCATCGCGCTGCTTTTGCCCGAGACGGGGATGGAAGGTTCGAACAAAGTTCTGCAGAACCTGATGCAGCGTATGGACGAGACGCGCTTTTTACATCCGCAAAAGGGATTGTTGGCTTTAGAGGAGCGTACGCAAATACGGTATGGGTTTGCGGCATTTCACGCTGATGGCAAAGACCCAAGCAATATTATCGACGCGGCGAAACGATCCTTGAAACAGAACTTGGCTAATTTGAGCAATAAGGGATTTCAGAATACCGTAGTGGAGTGGGTTGAAGTGAATGGTGAAACATCCAGTGTTCCAAGCGCAAGCGGGAGCAGTGAAAACTTATGATCGGTGTAGGCTTGCTTATGGTGGTGCTGATCTTGATCATCACCGCGTGGTATTTTGAAAAAAGTGAGCATGATAAACGGCTGGAACAGATACGAATTCGCGTTCAGGTGAATGGGATCCGTGGAAAATCTACCGTTACGCGTTTGGTGGCGGGTGTGCTGCAGGAAGCTGGGATAAGGACGGTGGCAAAGACCACCGGCAGCGCGGCGCGGGTGATTTTGCCGAATGGGGAAGAAATTCCGCTGACGCGAATTGGGGCGCCAACCGTGATCGAGATCTTGAATGTTGTGCGCCAGCACACGAATGAAGAGACCGAGGCCGTGGTATTTGAGACGATGGCCTTGCAACCCAATATGCAAGTGGCTATGCAGGAAGTGCTGATCAAGGGCAATTATACGGTTATCACCAATATCCGCGAGGACCATCAGGATGTGATGGGGGAGACTTTGGAAGAGATCGCGGATACGCTATCGCTGACCATTCCGGAAGGTGGAACCGTGATCACGGCGGAGGAACTACCGCATATTCGGGAAAGATTGAGAAAAAACGCTGAAGCGCGCGGCAGCAAGCTGGTTTTTGCTGACCCGAATATGGTTACCGACCGTGAAATGGAAGGTTTTTCTTACTTATCGTTTCGAGAAAACGTGGCGATAGGGTTAGTTGTGGCTGAATTGCTTGGAATTCCGAGATCGACGGCTATGCAGGGAATGTATAACGCGAGGCCTGATGTTGGTGTTGTGAATTTGCAGCACGCGAATTGGCATGGAAAGAAGATCATATGGGCGCCGCTGTTCGCGGTGAATGACCGTGAGAGTACGGTGATCAGTATGGATACGTTAAAGCATTATTACCACGCGGACGCTGTTCGGATCGGTATTCTTAATAATCGCTAC
The DNA here is from genome assembly GCA_903882765.1 of uncultured Anaerolineae bacterium. Classification (GTDB taxonomy): domain Bacteria; phylum Chloroflexota; class Anaerolineae; order Anaerolineales; family Villigracilaceae; genus UBA5195. Next base: position 2,138 of record CAIRYE010000266.1, on the reverse strand, counting down.
GACCGCGCTGACCGCGCGATGCGTTTTGCGCAGATCGCGGCGGAGGACCTGAAGTTTGAACATTGGATCACCTTTGGCGCTTATGAAGAGCAAGTGACAGCGCGCATGGTTGAATTAGGTGTGCCTCGCGATAGGATCGTGAATTTGGGATTTTCTGTGAATCCTAGTTTTGAAACGATCAAGACAACTGTGGCGAGCCTGGTGGATGGTGATGTTGGTGTGCTGGTGGGATTGGTGAACATCCATACCCCGCAAGCGGAACTATTGATGGACTATTTTCACGATCAACCCGACGCGCCTATCCACTCACGGGAAGATGCCTGGAATCATTATCACCCAGGGATCGAAACACTAAAGGAACGAATGGCAAGCCGAGTGAGTAAGAATATGGACAACTAAAATGTATGATTATTTTGTCAACACGGAATTAGCCCGCCTTACGATTATTCTTGGTATTGTTGTGGCAACCTTGGTGTACAAACAAACAGGGCTTACCTTGGGCGGGGTGATCGTGCCTGGGTATTTGGCTTTGTTCATTGTTTACCCTTTGAATATTTTGGCTACCATGCTGGTTGCTATTTTGGCTTATTTAGTTGTGCATAAGTTGCTGCAAAGGCGATTTATGCTGAATGGCCGGCAGCTGTTTGAAACGGAGATCTTGGTGGCGTTGGTGATCCAATTGATCTGGAACTCTATTTCTGGGTATGAATCGATGGTGGAAACCAGCTGGATACCGATCTATGGTATTGGGTTTGTATTGCCCGGCATCATCACCCACGAGATGGGGAGGAGCGGTTGGTTCAACACGCTGATCTCCACGCTGCTGGGGGCGGTTTTGGTTTATTTGATCGTAGCGCCTTTGGCGGCTGTGCAAACCGCGATGGCGGATTTTGTTTCGCCGTTTACCGTATCGCCATTGATACGGCCGCAGCCATCGCTCTTTGGTTTTCCGATGCCGTTGTTGCCGGTGGGCATTGTGGTGAGTATTTTATTGGAGTTACTGCTTTTTCGATGGGTCAAAATTAGGACGGGCGGGTATGTTACCGCGGCGTACTTGGCTTTGTTGATCTTACGCCCATTGGATATTTTGTTTGTTTTGGGGTGCAGCCTGATCACCTACATTGTGATGAAGCGATTTGTTTCGGGCAATGTGCTGGCGTTTGGCCGTATTCGCTTGGGGGTTACCATTTTGTTGGGTGTGGTGATTGCCTGGCTGTGCGAGATCTTGGTGATCAATTTTTCGGTTGGAACGTTCATTCCTTGGTCTGGTTTTGTGGTGATCATGCCAATGATCGTTTCGCTGCTAGCTGTAGATTATGAACGCCAGGGGGTTGTGTACACCCTGGGTGGAGCTGCTGGTATGGCGGCTGCTGTCTGGTTGATCATGCAGGGCGTTACCTATGGCCTGCAAACATTAGAACTAGGCTGGATCTTCCATATATAGGATGCGAATTATGCCCAAGCAAGCAATCTCGTTGTTCGTGATCTTCTTATTTGTACTAACAAGCTGTGTTTCGGCGCAAACTGTCTCTGAGGCAGAGCAAGCCGCACGTGTAGACCTGGACGCGGAGTTCGCGCCGTTGACCGGGCGGGTGATCGGTATGGACGGGAAACCGATCAGTGGGGCGACGGTGGCTAGCAAAACGGCGAACGCGACATCTGCTGAGGATGGGACGTTTACGCTGGTTGGCAACGGCGCTGCGCAATGGGTAACGGTCACCGCGGAGGGCTTTATCAGCCGTACGCGGGCGGCATCGGCAGAACAGCTGACCTTGTTCCGCCTCTCGGTGGATGATGGCAAGACCCTGGTGCTGCACTTTGGCGGCGATACCATGTTTGGGCGGCGCTTTTTTGACGCCAACGAAGATGGCGATACGACGGATGGCTTGCTGCCGGTGAAACCAACCGTGGAAGACCACCTGAAACTGCTGCTGCCGATCCAACCTTTGTTAGAGAACGCGACCATTACCGCGCTGAGCTTAGAGAGCCCGATCTCGGATCTGGCCTATATAGCTGAGGGCGATGAGCGGCCGAAGGCATTTCACTCGACCAAGGATTATGTGTTTGCCAGCGACCCTAGCGCCGTGATCGCTCTGAAACAAGCAGGGGTAGATGTGGTTGGGATCGGGAATAACCAT
>CAIRYE010000265.1 GCA_903882765.1 uncultured Anaerolineae bacterium | reverse complement strand
TGTATACTAGAAGGGGATTGGAAAGAAAGTTATTTTATGATTATTTTTAAAAATTAAATCTTAAAAAATCTAAATGCGTTATAATTTAATATCTTAACATAGATGGTTTCCTGAGAAAATAATGACGAATACTGAACCGAAAGTAGATCTAAGGAATATAATTGATCACTTGCAGGATATTATCTGCAGTTTTCTACCTGGTCCCATGCCTGCGCTGGTATATGCTAATTTTGCGATCAGTGACTACACGTTTTACGACCCCAAAGAGTTTTATCAAGATCCTTCTCTGTTTTTTCAAATTATCCATCCTGACGATCTTGAAATGGTCAAGCAATATTTTGCTGGCGAAGCTCCGAGGGAGGCTACTTTTCGAATTATCCGAAGAAACGGGGTAGTGCTTCTCGTTCAAGGTCGTTTTTCAAACTTATATAATAAAGAAACAACATTAACCTCGATTCAATTAGTTATGCGGGTATTGGTTGATATAAACTTACCAGCAATTTTGAATCCGGGTCAGGTTGAATCAGATCAGCGCATCAAACGATACATTGAAGAATTGTCGATCATCGCGGATATTGGTCGAACCTTGGGCGAAAATCTGAACATCGAGGAGATCTATCATCGCCTTGGTGTAAGTGTTAAACGGATGTTCCCTGATTCACCTATCTTTTTTGTTTCCAGATACCTGCCTGAAATCCAAAAAATTTCTTGTATGTACGGGATGGTGGAAGATGAGGAATTGGATATAACCCAGATCCCGCTGGCTGACTTGGACTATTCAGAACAAGGTACCCAGACAAAAGTTATTCTTGAAGGAACCCCGCTTATTATTCCTGATCTGGTTGCTCACCGTGGCGGTCCCCAAAACATTGGTACTTTAGTGGGTAATGAAGGGGAGTTCCAAATTCCTCGATCATCAATGCTCGTTCCGATGTTGGTTAAAAATCAGGTTCTGGGGGTGGTACAAGTGCAATCCGCCTCGGTCAACCGATTTTCCGAGGACGATGTTCGGTTATTGGCAGTGGTAGCGAATACCGCCGCATCGGTTATCCAAAGCGCCTATACACTCAATCTTTTAGTAGAAGCATATGACAAAACCATCGAAGGTTGGGGGCAGGCGGTTGAGTTAAGAGATCGCGAAACAAGCGGACATAGTCTAAGGGTGGCAGCTTTAACAGTAGAGGTTGCTCGTCGATTGGGAATGAATGGGGAAGAGATCGTAAATATCCGCCGTGGTGCTTTAATGCACGATATTGGCAAGCTTGGTGTGCCAGACTCGATCTTGTTAAAGAATGGTCCTTTGGATCTGGATGAGATCGTTGAAATGCACAAACATCCGCAATATGCCTATGATATGTTAAAGAATATTACTTTTATGAAAGACGCGCTGGAAATTCCCTATTATCACCACGAAAAATGGGATGGAACTGGATATCCTCATAGTCTAAAGGGAAAAGATATACCTTTGAGTGCACGTATCTTTGCGGTGATCGATGTCTACGATGCCTTATTATCTGACCGTCCATACCGTAGAGCCTGGACAAATAAGCAAGTAATGGATTACATTGACCTGAATTCCGGTAGTTTTTTTGACCCCGAAATCTGTAAAATTTTTCTTCAAATGATCAATGAAAAGGATAATTCTCCGCTCACTGCCTGATTGAATAAATTGGTTTTTAATTGAAAAGCCGGCGAAGGGTGGGATACCCTTTAGCCGGCTTTTTGATTGGGAGGGGATTTGTAGCGATTTTTAATAACTCCAATTCGAAATTCTATTCAATTTATGTTAAACTAAACAGTTGCATTTAACAAGGATATTTATGACTGATACTACACCAAGCCTGATCGTTGGATTGGGCAATCCCGGAAAAGAATACGCGTCCAACCGCCATAATATTGGTTTTATGGCGGTGGAATCGTTTGCCAAACAACATAAGATCATGAATTTGAAAGTGCAGGGAAAGGCCATTGTCTATTCCGGTACGTTGCATGGCGGCAAGGTGATCGTAGCAAAACCTCAAACATTTATGAACTTATCAGGTCAATCTGTCCAATCCTTGGTCAATTTTTACAAGATCCCGCTGGATAGGATCATTATTGTGCACGATGATCTAGATCTCCCCTTCGGTGTTCTGCGAATTCGCCCCGATGGTGGTGCTGGCGGCCAAAACGGTATACGATCCATCATCGAAAAACTTGGAACCAACGAGTTTCCTCGCCTTCGTGTTGGCATCGACCGCCCCCCGGGAAGAATGGATGCCGCCGCTTACGTGCTGCAGGATTTCAATAAAGATCAAACCGCCGAACTACCAGCCTTGCTGGAAAAAACCGTAGACGGACTGAATACCTGGCTCGAAAACGGGATCATGGACGCTATGAACAAATTTAATAACAAATAATATGGAATCCATCCTCTCCCATATTCGGGAATTGCGCGATTACGAACACTTTTCTGACCAAATTAAAAATGATAGGTCTCTTTATCCTATCACCGTACCACGATCATTTCGGTTGCCTCTGCTTGCGTCGCTTTATCATGAACTAAACCGCCCAATCGTAATCGTTTCAGATCGTTTCGACCATGCTTCGCGCTTGTTTGATGAAATGGGAGCTTGGTTACCTAATAGCCCATGTTATCTCTTTTCAGAACCAACACCTCTTTTCTACGAAGACGCAACTTGGGATCTTTCCATTCGGCAAGAGCGATTGCGTGTACTCACTCTTCTTTCTAGTTACAATATCCCCTTCGCAAAAAAGCCGGTTGAACCTCCAATTATCTTTACTTCCACCCGCGCTCTAATGACTCGCACCATCCCTCGGCGTGATTTTATTCGTAACTGTAAAAAACTAACGATCAACAACCAAGTTAACTCTGAATCTTTGTTTGCTGACTTGTACCGTTTGGGCTACATCACTAGTGATATTGTGCTTGAACCCGGGCAAGTTTCGAAGCGTGGCGGGATTTTAGATATTTGGGTGCCAAGTGCCGACCAGCCCTTCCGCATTGAGTTTTTTGACGTGGAGATAGAGTCGATTCGCAAGTTTGACCATGCTACACAAAGAACCTTAGAAACGCTCGATGAAATACTCATCACCCCAGCGCGTGAGTTTATTGTTCCTGAACGAGATCCTGAATTGGTGTCAACCCCCGATGAAGCGCGGGAGTTTAACATTCCGCTATATCACAAGGCCATCGAATCATTGGTAGACCACTTACCGAAGCGCAGTTTGGTGTTCCTCATCGATCCACACATGATCGAAGGAAACT
>CAIRYE010000264.1 GCA_903882765.1 uncultured Anaerolineae bacterium | reverse complement strand
TACATGAGGTGGGTCTAGCGCTACCATTACGCCCTCGTGACCGGTGGCAAGCCCGCGAACAGCAGCCGCGCCAAAACGAAGAGCGGTGAGGCGATCGAAGGAGGTAGGGGATCCGCCGCGGAGCAAATGCCCCAAAACCACCACACGGGTTTCTTTGCCTGAAAGTTCGTGGATCTCGTGAGCGACTTTCTCTCCAATTCCACCTAATCGTTCGGCTCGGCCGGCTTCGTGTTCAAGAACTGAGATTTCACCGCCTTTTGGCAAGGCTCCTTCGGCAACCACAACGATGGTGAATTTATTGCCGCGGATTTCTCGTTCCTTGATCTTTTCGATCACTTTTTCAATATCATAAGGATGTTCCGGGATGAGGATGACATGGGCTGAGCCGGCAACGCCGCTATGCAACGCGATCCAACCGGCGTAACGTCCCATTACCTCAACGACGATCACACGGCCATGGGAAGCGGCTGTGGAATGTAGGCGATCTAAGGCTTCTGTGGCGAACCCAACGGCGGTATCGAAACCAAAAGTTTGAGCTGTTTTATCAAGGTCGTTGTCGATGGTCTTTGGAACCGAGATAAGCCTTAACCCTTTGTTGTAAAGAACATTTGCGATAGCGAGTGAGCCATCTCCACCAACCGTGATGAGGGCGTCTATGTGGTGCAGCCGGAAGGCCCTTACGATTTCGCCGCTGCGATCTACTTCTTCCACGGTTCCATCAGCATTGGTGATCGGATATCGAAGGGGACTGTTACGATTGCTGGTTCCAAGCATGGTGCCGCCGAGGTGGGCGATACCGCTGACCTTTTCACGGGTGAGGCGAATTAGCCCGCCATCAGGGTATTCCTCTGGAAGGATCAGGCCGTTGAAGCCATCTCGAACGCCATAGACTTCCCAGCCGTGCTTGAGAGCGGATAACGTGGCCGCGCGGATAACAGCATTTAATCCAGGGGCATCTCCGCCGCCGGTGCTGATAGCGATCTTTTTGATCGGTGTAATAACTTTATCGTTCATAAAAACTCCATCTATAAATAATTAACTTAGCCGTCCAATTATAGCTTTGTTTTACCAGTTTACGGCGAGTGGATTATTTTGATGGGGTTTTATAGCGATATACCGCGTTTCATTAATAAACCAATCGGTGTTCTTCTATCTTTCTAGGTTGGTCATGGTTTTAATGAAGCGGAGGCGGGGAGATGAGTTCTTGTATAGCACAAGTGGTGTTAGGTAACTGTTTTGCATACCTTGTAATCAGGTTCTTCTAAAAAATATTTTATAGAAGTAAAAATTTACGGAAGAGAGATTTGTCGAAAAGGATCATTGCGAGTTGATTAATACCGGCGATCTTTGAAAAAAGCAGGATTATCGCTGATCGGTTTTTGGGGTTTACAGCATTTGCGCTTTTCTCGATTCAGAACGAAAAGCGCAAATGTGACTATTTATTTGATGCCACTATCCAATTGAGGATAACCAACATAGCGATCTAATTAACGAATATCGATGATTTTCATCTGAGTATTACTAAGAATATGTTTCAACGTGTCTTTTTCGATTCCATCTACCCGAAAAGTGAGTGTTCGCGTGCCGGGCTCGCTGCCGACAAATTGGCCAAAGGAGACAAAGTTGCCACCCGCATCGGCTATGGTTTTTGTGATCTCAGCCAGTTGCCCCCGTGCGTCATCGATCAGTGCCGTAACGCGTACAGCTTTTTCGCGAGCGCCCATCAATTCTGGCAAGATCTTGAAAAGGTCGGTTTCAGTGATCATTCCAACGATTTGGTCTCCTTTTACAACAGGCAAACCGCCGATTTTATTGTCTGCCATGATCAAAGCGGCGTCTTCGATGGGAGTATCCTCGTTGATGGTAATGACATTTCGCGACATTACATTTTCGATCGTGATCTTAGATAGCAGGTAATTCATTTCCCAGACACTCAAGCTGGTAACCGGTGATGGAGTAGCGTTGAGTAGGTCTTTATCTGAAACGATGCCGATGAGGCGGCCGGATTCGATGACCGGAGCTCGGCGAATATGTTCTTTTTTGAAAAGTGCCAATACATCGTGGATCGGCATATCTTTGGATATGGTTATTACCGGATGGGACATTCTTTCGCTTACTAACATAGGAATCTCCTTATTTTTTGTGCTTCCTGTTGTAAGGTATACCCACCGAGAGATGTGAAATATTGAAATTGCTTATGCGTTGTTCTCGGTGGGTAAGATTGAAAAAGATGAAAATATTTTTTTATAAGCCTAAGTATGCGGCTCTAATATGTTCATCTTTGATCAACTGTTTTGCGGGTCCTTCAATTTCAGTTCGACCTTCGGCCAATACATACCCATAGTCGCTAATTGCCAGTGCCATTTGGACGTTTTGTTCAACTAGCAGGATGGTAATACCGCTATCGCGTAATGTTCGCAAACTTTCAAATAATTGAAGGGTTAGAACCGGAGCTAAACCAAGCGAGAGCTCGTCGATCATTAGTACGGTAGGATCCGCCATAATTCCTCGAGCTACCGCCAACATTTGTTGTTCTCCACCGCTCAGTGTGCCTGCTTTCTGATTTTCGCGTTCCTTGAGG
>CAIRYE010000263.1 GCA_903882765.1 uncultured Anaerolineae bacterium | reverse complement strand
CGCGCCGAAAATTTACGCAAAACCCTCGAAGACCTGCAGTTCAACGATGGCGAAAAACAGATCCGCCTCACCGCCTCCTTTGGCATCGCCACCTACCCCCACCACGCCCAAAACATCGACGACCTGCTCTCCCGCGCCGACCAAGCCCTCTATCTCTCCAAGCAAAGCGGCCGCAATAAAGTCACTACCTGGCAATAATTTTTCCTCACACTGTCATCCATCCAGTTTCATTATTTACAATTAACTTCCTTAACAAAACCTGTAAGGATATTTTAATGTCCATGTTCCAAATAATTGCTTCCATTTTGGTAAAATAAAAGTTATTTTATTTCATGAAATTAAAACATGGGCATGTTTGCTAATATAAAAAAGTTCTTCACAATTTCAATAACGGGTTCCATTCTTGGGGATAGATCAAAATGGCTCATTGCTACCACAGCCCTTTCCTTTGGGTTTCTTGGCAATGGCCTGTTATTATTTTTTGACCTCATCAACAATGGCTCCGCTACCGACCCAAACCGCTCCATCCTCATCCTGCTCTCTACCATCGCCAGCCTTGTAATGCTCCTATTGGCGCTCCGCCAGTATAAATACATCATTCCCATCGCGTTTTGTTTAGCGTTGGCAGATTCCACCTTTTTCATCATCGAATCCGGCTCCATCCGTTACCCTACCACCGCCGTTTTCCTCACCTACATCTTCCTTTCTGCCATCTTTTTTGGTCACTCCGGCATAAAAAGAACCACCATTTTCAGCACAGTCGTCGTCGGCATCCTTAGTTTTGCCGAATTTACCGGCCTAATGGTGCCCCACATCGGTCCTATCACACCAACGCCCGTGTTGATGTACATTCTTTTTTTTGTGGTCATGGGCTTTTTGGTAAATTATTTTTTTGGCTTGTTCGAAATATCCATGAACGAGAACAAAAAACTCACCGCCGCCGTCGAGCAAAGCTCCGGCTCCATCATGATCATCGGCCTGAACCAAACCATCGAATACGTCAATCACCGCTTTAGCGATATCACCGGTTTCTCTTCTGAGGAGCTGATCGGCAAGAGACCCCGCGATATCTTAAACCTCAAATTTACCGAAGCCCAAATCATCGAACTCTGGGCTACCCTCAAAGCCGGCAAGGAATGGAAAGGCGAAACCCCCATTACCAGCAAATCAGGTCAGCCCATCATCGAGCTCACCTCTGCCACCCCCCTCAAGAATGACCAAGGCAACATCACCAACTACCTAGTTTTTAGCGAAGACATCACCGAGCGCATCAGATCAGAGCAAACCATCAAAAAAGCCAACCTCGAGTTGACCGAACAACTCGCCCAGATCAGGTCCCTGCAGAAGGAACTAAAAGAACAAACTCTGCGCGACCCTCTCACCGGTGTTTACAATCGCCGCTATTTCGATGAAATTATCGAAAGAGAATTCGAACGTGTCCAGCGCGATGGCATACCCCTCACCATTATGATGCTCGATATGGATCACTTCAAGAGCATCAACGATACCTTCGGCCATGCCGCCGGCGACTTAGTACTCAAGACCGTCGCCAAAGCCCTCACCGATTCCATCCGCCCCTTCGATTTCTGCTGCCGCTTTGGCGGCGAAGAATTTATTCTCGTTTTACCTGGCCTTTCACCCGAATTCGCCGAAAGCAGAGCAAACTATTTTCGCCAGATAATCGAAAAACTCACCATCCCATTGGATGACCAGACCATCAAGATCACTGCCAGTTTCGGCATCGCCATCACTCCCGACCACGCCACTACCCCCACCAAACTATTACACCTGGCAGATGAAGCCATGTACCGCTCAAAGCTCGCCGGCCGCAACCGTGTAACCCTTTGGAATCCCCAATTATCATAATTCCACCCAGCCAGCCGTTCTCCAACCCTCTCCCCCTACATCCT
>CAIRYE010000262.1 GCA_903882765.1 uncultured Anaerolineae bacterium | reverse complement strand
AGCCATCGGGAATGTGCAATTGGGCGGGTGAAAATCTCATAATTTTCCTATTATTTACAATCGGGGCAAAGCCCATTGAGAGTTAGATGATGTTCCATAAGTTTGAAACCTGTTTCGGTTTCAAACCGGTCATAAATTTCTTGCATGATCTCCGAACTTATCAGCTTTCTTTGTCCGCATTCTTTGCACACGGTATGGTGATGCATCGAATCAGTTAGCTCGTACTGCATTTTTCCATTGCCAACATGAGTGGCTTGAACGAATCCGTTCTTACACAAAAAATCAAGGGTACGGTATAGGGTTGGCTCGGTGAAGCCAGGTACTTTGCATACAAGTTGGGCGTGTATTTGTGTTGGCGTTAAATGCTCGGATTGGCTGAGGATCGCCAATATCTCCATTCGCTGTGGGGTCATACGAAATCCCATCGAACGGATTTGGCTAGCGATCTGAGTGGGGGTGTTTTCCATCTTCTTATTGTAACTTATTACAATAAGATATTTATTAGAATAGGTGTTTGTGTCGTTTTTCTAACTCACCTGGTGCTTGGGAATTTTTTCAAAAGGGTATTTTGAATGAGCGTGAAGACCCACCCAAATGCTACTGAGATAAATAGGCTCGAAAAAACCACCGGAAATAAGTAATAACGATCCCAATCCAACATCGTAAATATAGTTGGCAAGGAAGCGGCAAACCCCAAAGCAAGGATCACAATTGCCAGCAGGTTCTCTTCGCCAAGAAGCCACCAGTTCCGGGCTTTTTTAATGAGCACGGCTATTCCTAACACAGTGAATAAGAGGTTGACCGCTAAAGACCCCTGAAAACGGATGGTTGAATAATCCTGAAAGATACGGGTTGGCAATAAGACAACTCGTTTTTGCGGAGAATCAATATAATCCGGCGAATGCTGCCCCGTTTGGTAGGTCATTTCTGATATGCGGTTGTTAAACATTTTGACCGTTCGCCCAACCGGGTTTGGCCATAAGTAGGGGTAAGTTCCCCAAAAAGTTAGCACAGCTACAAGGGTAACGAATATGCTTAGCAGAGCGAAGGTACTAAATTTGCTGGCGATCGTTGTTTTTTCTTTCCAAATTACCAAAAATAGGATCCCCACAACTCCAGCAAGGCTTCCAAATCCATTCAATTTTGATCCAGCCGCAAGCCCAATACTGATACCAGTTGCGGCAAGCAACAATATCGTCGCCCTTTTGTTGTCCGGGTAGGCTCTTAGTGCGAGGTAATATGATCCGCAAGCGAGGAATGTGAAAAACAATATGGAAGACTCAGCCATCGCTCGATCCAGCAAGGTTATCAGGTAAGGGTTAGCAGCACAGAAGAAGACCCAGAAAGCGCCAGCCCATCCGCCGCCAAGTTTTTTTGCGAACAAATACCCTATCATGCTTGTAAAGATCGCTAATATCGCCATTGGCAACCGCGACCACCAAATTAGCTGATCCGAAGGCATAGCCCCAACACGCTTGTTAAAACTGACACTTTTCTCAAAATCCCATAACTTGTTCAGATCAGGTAAATGAAAGCCTCCAATAAGCCGGCTAATGCCAATGAAATATCTTGGGACCGGTGGATTGGTAAGGGTGGTATGGGTTTCATTCCATATCGAAGATGTGAACTCACCTTTTAAATAAGCCTCGAACATGTTGCTAGTTCCGATCCAATGAGCCTCGTCGATGTGAAATTCAGTTTTTGATATCGCTGGTAAGTACACAGCCGCGAAAAGTGCAAGAACGAGTAAGGTTTCTAAAAGAGGGGCGAGTTTATTTTTGGTCATGAAGGTACCTTAGTAATAGAAGCTATTTCAATCTTACCAGTAGTT
>CAIRYE010000261.1 GCA_903882765.1 uncultured Anaerolineae bacterium | reverse complement strand
TGAGGATATGCCGCAACCATTAGCAAAATTATGCAAGCCACGATCAAGCGTTTTTGATACCGCGCGCCGAGACACCGTTCTTTCTATTAAAGAACTTCTCGAAAATAAGATCAATGCTGAGGAATTCTTTTCCGAAAACCATGTCACCGAAGGTATGGGTACTTTGTTGACAAAAGGATTCGAAAGGCTGGCCGGAAAGGCAGATCAAGGTATTTTCCTCCTCAAACAGGCAATGGGGGGTGGTAAGACCCATAACCTCATCACTTTTGGTCTTCTTGCCAAACATCCAAAGTATCGAACCAGTTTCTATCCCCAGTTGGGGAAAATTACCAATGATTTCGGTGAGGTCAAAGTTGTAGCCTTTAATGGGCGTGAATCGGATGCTCCTTTCGGTTTTTGGGGTTCGTTAGCCGAACAGCTTGGTAAAACTGAGTTGTTTAAAGACCATTACAGCCCCCTTAAAGCTCCAGGCCAAACTGCCTGGGAAAATCTGCTGAAAGGCGAAACAGTCCTCATCCTTATTGATGAACTGCCCCCTTATTTATTTAATGCCAATTCCGTTGCGATTGGCGATAGTAATCTAGCCGATGTAACGGCTACTGCGTTATCTAACTTACTGGTCGCCATCAACAGCACCGGTTGCGAAAAAGTGTGTTTGGTCATCACCGACCTCACAGCCACCTACGATGTTCAGATCGACCAAATTGCCAAAGTATTGGATATTCTTCAACGGGAAACATCACGAACTGCCCAACCTATTGAACCAGTCAACATGGTTACGGATGAACTCTACCATATCCTTCGTAAACGCCTTTTTGAAAAATTACCCAACGATAGCGAGATAACAAATGTAGCTGATTCCTATAAGGTTGCTATCCAAGCAGCGAAAAATATGGGGATGACTGATCAAGAACCAGCACAGTTCATGACCCGTATTCTAGAATCGTATCCATTTCATCCTGCTATTCGGGACCTTTATGCTCGTTTCAAAGAAAACCAAGGATTTCAGCAAACCCGTGGGCTTATCCGACTTATGCGTTCCATGGTTGCTCGCCTTTATCAAAATGGTGAGGCAGACAGAATTTACCTTATCGCGGCTCACAATTTGGATTTGAGTGATGAAACGATCCGTGGTGAGCTTTCGAATATCAATAGCACCTTAAATAATGCCATCGGTCACGATATTTTTAGCAATGGGAATGGCGTAGCCGAAGTGATGGACAAAAATGCCGATAACCATGATGCCTCCGATATCTGCCGCCTTATTTTAATGTCCTCTCTCGCAAATGTAAACAATGCCGTTATTGGTCTATCAATACCTGAGGTCATAACATTTCTGGCAGCCCCGAATCGCGATCTTCAACATCTTAAAACCGGAACACTTGACAAACTATCAACAAATGCCTGGTACCTCCACAGTGATAGCGACGGCAAGTTGTTCTTTAAAAATACCGAAAATTTAGTTGCCCGTATCGAGAGCCTCGTACGCGCGTATGCACCAGATCAAGCCGTCAGGGAACTACGTAAGCGGCTCGAAGACATGTTTAAACCCGCTCAAGGCTGGGTATACCAAAAGCTTTATGCTTTGCCT
>CAIRYE010000260.1 GCA_903882765.1 uncultured Anaerolineae bacterium | reverse complement strand
TTCCATTAGTTCAGTGCAATAGCCAGGCGCTAAAAAATACGCGCCTAATCGGGTGATGGTGTTTGCCTGCATTCCAACTTCTTCTCTCACCTCGCGCAAGGTCGCTTCTTCAAATGATTCCCCAACCTCGAGGGTGCCCGCGGGTAATTCCAATAAATATTCCCCTACCGCGTGGCGGTACTGTCTGACGAAATAGAGATTGCCATCGTTATCGACAGGGACGATGCTAACCGAACCGACATGTTCTACCACGTCGTAAAAAACAATTTTGCCATCAGGGGTTTTCAGTTCGTCTTTTCGAACTTCAAAAGCTCTTCCTTTGTAGGTTCTTTCAGAACGTATTTTTTCAAAAATCATAGTTCACCTCGTTTAATAAGAAACACCCGGGAGAGTGTCCCGGGTGTATAGATCGTATAGCGGATTATGGAATCTGTAATACAGAACCAACTACTAACTCATAATCGCCGGTCAAACCATTTACAGCAGCGATGCTGGTTGGGTTCACATCACCATACCAACAGGCGATCGAGTAGATGGTATCACCGGGGTCAACTGTCCAGGTGGAGGGGTGTGGATGAAGGGAGCGAAGCCCAGGGAAGCCGCTGCCGCCTTGCGGGATGGTGAGAACCGTGCCCGGCTGCATTCCTTGACCGTCCGCAAGACCATTTACGCGTAATAGGTCATCGGGGTTCACATTAAAGCGCCTAGCTAGGCAGTATGGGTATTCGCCAAATTGCATTACGTAGCTACCCGGGTTGGCAACTGGCACTGATGTGGCAGCCGCTGCTTGCGTTGGAATGCTGGTTGGGCTTTGCGAACCTGTCGTTTGAGTTTGGGTTGGCACGCCAGCTGCCAATGTTGGCATAGTACCGGAAACCCCGGTAGGGGTTGGGAAGGTGCTTGAAACAGTCGTTGCTACAGCTGTTCCAGGGGTTCCACTCACTGCCAAAGTAGGCATACTTGGGTTGGTTGTTCCCATAGCTACAGCGGTTTGAGTTTTCGCAAGTTCGATGGCGTTCAAACCTTTTACTTCATTCGCCTTGGTCGCGACCTTTCCGGGGGTGGCTGTTCCAACCAGGGATACCGCGGCGGATCGGGTGCAGGATGTGATGGCTATCGCGACAAACAATATCATCAACACAATTTTACTTTTCTTCATCTTCTTCTCCTTAACGGTCTCTGAAACCGTATTTCTTCAGTGTGATAGTAGCACAAGGGTTTTTACCGGTCAAGACAACTTCAACCTGGAATGGCATCTTGTAATGTTATTGAAATACTCTACGTTTTAGAACTTGACAGCCCGAGTAGCTATATACGTTGGGGTGTATTCTGAGATAACGTAATCGCGATGCTTGTCCTCATAGAAGCCAGTGATACAAAAACCTGCTTCTACTTGCCCACCGATCTGTTCCTCCAACGAGTGGCTGAACTCAATAGGATTTTTACTGGCTTCTTGAATAGCTAACATTTCTGGGTGGTCAACATCGGAATAGGGCAGCTTGAATCGAACATCGATGATCCCCTTTTCCGCTTTGAGGTAATCGAAGATGTAGACGACCGGGTTCAAAAAACCAGAAAGCATCGTTCCACCATGCCGCAACACCCTAAATGCCTCTTTCCATACTGGGCGAATTTCTGGCATGAACAGGTTTGATACTGGATGAAAGATGAGATCAAAGCTTCCATCAGCGAAGCAAGAAAGATCTCTGGCATCGCCGCAAACAACCTTTAGATTCGTTAAACCTTCTCGGTGAGCCACAAAAGAGTCCATTTCCAATTGGCGTGGCGAGTTATCAAAAACCGTGACATTCGCCCCCATCGCGGCAAAAATAGGGCACTGCTGACCTCCACCGCTTGCTAAGCCAAGCACATCTTTCCCTTGCATCGGAGGAAACCAGTCGAGTGGAACCGATATGGTTTCCGTTAAGAGAACACTGAATATTCCCTTCCTTGCATCCGCGATTACAGAAGGGCTAACAGGCTTGGTCCAAGGGTTTTCGCCCGAATCTACCTGATGATCCCATGCTTTTCGATTGTATTCAACGACATTCATAATTCATTTCCCTTCGCTGATCGTTCGATCAATTCATCCAAGTGTTCAGCTTCATGGTCGATCCAAATATCAAGCACCTGAAGGACCGAACCTTCATCTCCCCAAGGAAGATCAGCATCCATAGCCAAGGTCTTAATTGGCGTTTTTTGAAGAAGACCCAACAACGAAAGCCGCACGGATACGTATTGGTTGATGATCTCTTTCAGGGATAATGCTTTTCGTTTTTTTACACTTTGACGATTATAAAGGTCAATAGTATCGATCAATATCCGCTCGTTTTTGCCTTTTTGGTTAAGTTCTGTTACCAAAGCAATGGCTAATTCATCCCATCCAATGAGATGAGCGATCACCTCGCTAATGCACCATCCCGGATAGATCTCTAATTTCGGGTCGATCTTGGCAACCGCATCGATCATCTTTTGCTGTGCCATCACCATTGTTTTGATCTTTTCGTTTATGTCCATATATTCCTCAATATCTCGATGTATCCTACCATTATGGCTTAAAATTCAAGTGTAATGAAAACTAAAATAATTCATAGGTGTATACTCATTACAACATATTTTTACCGGAGCGAACGATGAAAAGAGCTGTAAGTATCAGTATTGGTTCTTCAAAAAGAAACAAATCAGTAGAGGTTGACCTGTTGGGTGAAAAAGTGCTCATCGAGCGCATTGGCACCGATGGTGATATGGAAAAAGCAGCTCGGATGTATCAGGACTTGGACGGAAAAGTCGACGCTTTTGGTGTTGGCGGCGCTGACCTTGGCATGATGATCGATGGAAAATGGTACGAATTACATTCAGTAAGACCGATGATCAAATATATCAAAATCACCCCAGTTGTTGACGGTACGGGTGTGAAAAGCACGCTCGAAAAGTTAGCCGCGCCAATGATCACCGAGATTCTCAAGGATTATATTGAACAACGAGGCAAAAAAGTTCTGATCATGACCGGCACTGATCGTTGGGGTCTAACGGAATCTTTCCTAAAAGCCGGATATGAAACCGTTTTTGGCGACCTTATGTTCTCTCTTGATATTCCGATCGCATTGCGCACAGCTCAGCAGCTTAAAGTCTTTGCCGCCTTGCTCATGCCAATTGCCTCCCGCCTGCCCTTTGAATGGGTCTACCCAACTGGGGAGAAACAAAACGAGCGCAAACCAAAATATACCGAGCATTTTGATTGGGCTACCGTGATCGCGGGTGACTGCCATTATATAAAACGATATATGCCCGATAATATGATCGGCAAGATCGTCGTCACCAATACAACTACCCCTGAAGATATTGCCCTTTTCAAAAAAGTTGGCGTCAAATATTTGGTAACCACTACCCCTGTATTAGAAGGTCGCTCGTTTGGAACGAATATGATGGAAGCGGCACTAATTGCCATATCTGGCAAAAACCGGCCGCTTACGTTGGACGAATACACCGAACTTCTGATTAAATTGGATTTCAAACCACAATTACAGGAACTCAACTAATTTGTTCCTAGTTACCTCTTTTGGAGATCTGAAATGAACGCGATTATTACTGCCGGCGGAGTTCCCAAGGCTGAAGACCTTCTCTTTCCTTATACAAATGGCCATTCCAAATCTTTGATCGATGTTGCCGGAAAACCAATGATCCAATGGGTTTTGGATGCTTTATGCGCAAGCGCAAAGATCAAGAACATAGTCATTATCGGCTTGTCGGAAAGCGATGGCTTATCAACCTCGAAGCCAACCTACTATGTTCCCAATCAGGGAAGCATGCTTTCGAATATTGTTGTTGGTTTTAGCAAGGTGCAAGAAATTGATCCTACCGCCAACTATATTGTCATCGCCTCCTCCGATATCCCCGACCTGAAATCCAACATGGTCGATTGGCTGATCGATGAAGTGGAAAAGGAACCCGCGGATATCTATTACGGCATTGTTCAAAAGCAATTGATGGAAAAAACCTATCCTGACTCCAGGCGAACTTGGACAAAATTAAAAGATATGGAGTTATGTGGCGCCGATATCAATGTTGCCCACGTTAGCATGGCTACCGAACATCTTGACACATGGGATAAATTGATAGGACAAAGAAAATCGCCCCTGAAACAGGCAGCCACTATAGGTATCACCACCTTGTTCCTATTAGCCACAAAACAGATAACGCTCAACGATCTGGTAGAACGGGTGAGTAAGTCTATCGGCATCAAAGGCAAGGCCCTGATCTGGCCATGGGCAGAAGCGGGTATGGATGTGGATAAACCTCACCAACTCGAAATAATCCGAAAAAGTCTTTCTAAAGCGCATTCTTAGGAAAAATATCTATTGCCATCTTTCTTTTCAAAACTTATCGAACTTGATGAAAAATCATCTTATGCTCTTAGAGTAGCAGAAAAACCTGGCATTGCCCGCAATGCCGCTATGTTCTTCGCTCACTCAGGGGATTCTTGGTTTTGGGGAGCAGGTCTGCTTCTTCTGTGGTTCTTTGGGCCAGGTATCTGGAAGCGTTGGGCTTTTTATGAATTTGTTTTTATCGCCGCGCTTGCGGTGGTAATAATTATTTTAAAATTTTCCATCAAACGAAAACGCCCTGAAGGGGAATGGGGCAAGATCTATCGAAATACCGATCCCCATTCCTTCCCATCCGGCCATGCCGCTAGAGCTTTTTTGATCGCGACCTTGGCGGTGATCTTAGGCCCTTCCTGGATCGCGGCAATCTTATTAATTTGGGCTCCCCTCGTTACCCTCTCTAGGGTGCTAATGGGGGTACATTATCTTTCGGATGTTATCGCTGGCGCTATCGTTGGCATCTTATTCGCCTACATCGGTTGGAGCTATGCGATAAATTTTCCATTACCAATGATCCTTATGAGTGGATTTTAATAAAATGGTCATCAACGAGATCAACTTCAGATCAAGCGTCCTTCGATATCGTCAGAAATTGATCGTAATGCTACCCCAAACGGCAGAGTGCAGTATTCGACCAGGCAAACTAAAATGCCTAACCTTATTACACGGGTTATCCGATGACGAGACCTCTTGGATGCGGTGGTCCAACGTTGAACGCTATGCCGACAAATACGGTATCGCGGTTGTTTTACCATCTGTTGAAAAGAGTTTTTATACCAATATGGCTTATGGGGATAATTTCTTTGATTATGTCAGCGAAGAGATCCCTCAATTTATTCAGAGCTTTTTACCAATCTCGGATAAACGAGAAGATAATTTTATTGCCGGTCTATCAATGGGCGGGTACGGAGCTTACAAGATCGCGCTCAGCAATCCTGAAAAATATTGCGCGGCGGCTTCTTTATCGGGTGTGGTCGATATCAACGGCCTCTTAGCCAGCCGAGAAGCGCAGCAGGATGTCTCGGTCTTTAATGACATCAAGCTTGTTTTTGGCGATCTTGAAAAAGTTCCAGGCTCAAAACACGATCTATTGGCTTTGATCGATAAAAATAAAAACAACCCGCTGCTGCCAAGGCTTTACCAGTGGTGCGGCACTGAAGATTATCTTCACCAGAATAATTTGATCTTCCGAAACCATATCAGCCCATTAGGCTTGGATCATATTTACGAAGAAGGCCCCGGCGACCATACCTGGCCTCATTGGGATCGGATGATACAACGGGTACTGCAATGGTTGGACTTGGAGGAGGTAAATTAGTTAATAATCGGATTTGCAAGAGGTACCCAGGCTAACCACAGTATTTTCGAACGATCTCCCCAATACGAATCAAAGCTTCCTTACTTTCAGGCACTAGATCGCCATATGCTTGAAAATCATGGGTCATATTTTCCCAAACTTCCAGGGTTACATCCGCCTTCTGTTTTTTTGCCTCTTCATCAAAATCCCGGATCATGTCGATAAGGATCTCTGCTGAACCCGCCTGTATGTAAATAGGCGGCAAACCCGTTAGTTTCGCTTTCACCGGTGAAATTAGGGGGTCACTTTGGTTCTGCCCCGCGCAATACCATTGGGCCCATTTGTCCGCCATCGCTTTTGTTACCCAGTCGAAGCGCTCATTTTGGCGCATAGAATCACCGGTGTTGGTAACATCCGTCCATGGGGAGATACAGATCGCTAATTTAGGGGCGGGTAATTTTTGTTGATCGATCGCTATTAAGAGGGATAAGACCAAATTTCCGCCAGCGGAATCACCAGCAACAATAATATTCTTTCCCATCGGTTGAGAATCTACCAACCAGCGGTAAGCGGCCAGCGCGTCTTCAAGTTGAGCAGGATAGGCGTATTCAGGGGTAAGGCGATACTCCAAGGCAAATGTTTTTGTATTGATAGCCTTCACGACCAAACCTATCAGGTTATCGTGCGCCTTTGAATAATAGGCATAACCTCCTCCGTGAAGGTAAAGCAGCACAGCGGAATTTGTCTCATTAGGGGCAGAATACCAAGCCCCCTTTACTGGAACCTCAACCTCTGTTTTCGTGATCGACCGAGAATTCCCCGCGGTAAATAACACCGCGTCTTCATACTCGCGGCTTTGGGAATGATCTGTGAATTGAAACCCTTTTTGGGTTTGACGTTTTAAAAAATCATTGGAAACTTCAAAACTCAACGACCAACCAGGTAACATCGGACCATTGAACATCCTGCGCACAGTAACAGCCCAAAGGGATCTGTAGAATGTTAACAATCCTTGTAGACGAAATTGCCATCGTCCACTAAAAAGAATAGGAAAGGCGTACTTAGTTCGCATCGGATCTGATCCTCCAAATTGGATAATAATATCAAAATTTAAAGAAAACAACCCCCAAAAAAGTGGGGGTTGTTCAACACAATTATCAAAAATACTACAGTCCGGCGGCAGCTTTTAGACTAGCAGCTTTTTCTGTATTCTCCCAAGGGAACTGGACATCATCACGGCCAAAGTGACCGTATGCCGCGGTTTGGCGGTAGATCGGTCGGCGCAGATCGAGGTCGTGGATGATAGCGCCAGGGCGCAGGTCAAAAGTCTTACTGACCAATTCAGAGATCTTTTCATCCGATATTTTGCCGGTGCCAAAGGTTTCTACATTGATGGAAAGTGGGTGGGCAACACCAATAGCATACGCAACCTGGATCTCGCAGCGGTCAGCTAATCCGGCAGCAACTATGTTCTTGGCAACCCAGCGAGCCGCATAAGCAGCAGACCGGTCCACCTTTGTGGGGTCTTTGCCTGAGAAAGCGCCACCGCCATGACGTCCCATACCACCGTAAGTATCTACGATGATCTTGCGTCCGGTTAGTCCAGCGTCACCCATTGGGCCGCCAATTACAAATCTGCCAGTTGGATTGACGTAAATGATCATCTTTTCATCCACCATTTCGGCGGGAAGCACAGGTAAGATGACATGCTTGATAACTTGCGCCTTCACTTCTTCTTCTGAGATCTCAGGGGCGTGTTGGGTGGAAATAAGCACGGTGTCGATCCTCTTTGGTTTACCAAAGGAGTATTCAACCGTTACTTGGCTTTTTCCATCGGGGCGTAACCAAGGCAAAGAACCATTCTTGCGAACTTCCGCAAGTCTGCGGGTTAGTTTGTGAGCTAAAAAAATGGGCATTGGCATAAGGGTAGCCGTTTCATTACAAGCAAAACCAAACATCATACCTTGGTCGCCTGCCCCAACAT
Organism: uncultured Anaerolineae bacterium; assembly: GCA_903882765.1. Taxonomy (GTDB): domain Bacteria; phylum Chloroflexota; class Anaerolineae; order Anaerolineales; family Villigracilaceae; genus UBA5195. The sequence goes on along the minus strand of CAIRYE010000260.1, from coordinate 779 downwards.
GCTCAATGACGATATCCTTCATTTCACCGGTTTTGTCTTCCATAGCATGGTCAACACCGAGCGCGATATCAGGGCTTTGGCTGGCGATCGCTGAAAGGACCGCGCAGGTATTGCCATCAAAGCCTTTATCGCTATGGTCGTAGCCGATCTCTTTGACAACTTTGCGAACAAGGTCATCAAAGTTGACGAAAGCTTTAGTGGTGATCTCGCCTAACACCATGATCATGCCGGTTTTGGCGGCTGTTTCGCAGGCTACCCGCGAAAAGGGATCTTGTTCAAGGCAGGCGTCTAACACCGCGTCTGAAACTTGATCACAAATTTTATCTGGGTGGCCTTCGGTCACTGATTCAGATGTGAACAGCAATTTTGCTGAATTCATAAAAGTATTGCTCATTGTTCTCTCCTTTAATAGAAATCGCCCTTTCCGGTACATTCTTGAAAGGGCGAACGAAAAAACAAAATTCTTGCCCTCTCATCTCCCAGAACTTACACTGTCGGATTTGGCACCGCGCAGAAAGTAGATCGCTCTAAAGTCTGTCGGTTGTCGAGGCATCGCAGGGCCGTTCCCTCCGCCTCTCTGGATAAGAGTGCCTTTAAAGGCATTAAATTGTGCACCAATAATAACATAACAAAATAGCACCGTCAATTTGATTATTATGACTGTTAAACCAAAGTAAGAATGTCCCCTTTTACCAAAGTTAAAATGTCACCAACAGAGGTGACAAGAAGTGGACAAACTAACGACAATGAGCGAAAAAGAGATCAAAAGGCTGGAAAAG
>CAIRYE010000259.1 GCA_903882765.1 uncultured Anaerolineae bacterium | reverse complement strand
TCGTTTCCAGTCCCGGGATAGAATCAATATTGCCAGAACACAGGATATGCGGGAGATAAATCTTTTGTTAGAAACTTATTTTTACCAAATTCCTGAAAATAATCGAATAGAATTCGATGTATCAAATAGCAACCCGGAATACCCGGAGATCATTGAAAAATTAGAAAAGATAATATATTAATGCAAAAATTAAGAAAAGTAACAGCAGAAATCACTCCAAAATTAGTTATGGAAGGGGCTGGTGTCCTGCTATATCGTTCCATTTCCCCTTCACAGGAAAATCCATTCGATCCATTCCTACTCTTTGACCATTTTGCCTTCAACGACCCAACCCAAGGCGTAAACCCAGGTTTCCCCAATCATCCACATCGAGGCATTGAAACAGTGACCTACATTTTAGAGGGAACAGTTCGCCATCGAGATAGCCTAGGAAATAAAGGAACGATCGGCGCTGGAGAAGTGCAGTGGATGTCAGCGGGTAGTGGAATAATGCATGAAGAAATGCCATTCTCTGATGATTCTGGGAACATCCACGGGTTTCAACTTTGGGTCAATCTCCCTGCCGCCCAAAAAATGTCCAAGCCAGATTACCAAAATATCAGCAGTGATCAATTGCCAGAAAGCATATTTGACGGATATACCGCAAAAGTGATCGCGGGCGAATTTGAGGGGGTTGTTGGACCAGTTAGGGACATCACCATCACGCCGACCTATATTGATGTGACCTTACAACCCGAGAAAACCTTTGCCTATCAACTTCCAGAAACACACACCGCGGCGATCTATCTCTTATCGGGAGAATCTGAAGTATGCGGAAAAAGGTTTGATAAATCAACATTATTGAAGCTTGAGGATGGAGATTCTATTGAGGTTGTTGCCAAGGGATCATCGCCATCTCGGTTCATTATGATCAGCGGAAAACGAATTAACGAACCGATCATGCCCTATGGTCCTTTTGTCATGAATACGGTCGAAGAAATTCAACAAGCGCTCCAAGATCTCAGGACCGGGAATTTTATCAAAAGCTAACGTTATGAGTTAAGAATTTTTAATGGCGTCCTGTTCAAATTTACCTAAGAACAGGACGCCTATTTTGTTAAAAATGGAATTATTGGATTGAGCTAGGCGTGAATAGGAACGTTGTCTGATGGACTATTTTTGTGTACGTTCGTTACCTGCCAATCTTTCAATCCTTTCCTAAAATAGATTAGACTGAACCCTGCTAGGACCAAAACAGTTCCATTGAACAACGCTACTCTGCCAACAGAAAATCTTTCTGCGGCATTTCCAACTAAGATAGAGGATAGCGGTTGTAAGCCGAAGCTGATCATGGTAAAAAGACTGAGTAACCGGGCGCGCATTTCGGGGGGCGCTAGCACCTGTATTAGCCCCATAGACATAGCGATCACCAACGGCAAGCTGAAACTGAGGGCAAAAAGGCAAAGCATCGCCAGCGGGAGCCAAGTGGTGAAAGAAAGAGCCGAGATCCACACACCAGCCCAAATAATGGAAAGACTCATCAAATAGCCTACCCGCTTTTTGGATTGGACGATAGGGGCAATGATCACGACACTGATCAACGCGCCCGCGCCTGATGCCGCCAATAACGACCCCAACGTGGTGGCATCCCCGCGTATCTGTTCTGCCGCGAAAGCAGGCATCATCGTCATGAGGGAAAGTGCTAAACCGGTGATACATATGCTCATCAGCAATAGATCTTGGATCCTTGGTTGGCTACGAAGGAACTTCATACCTTCCCAAATGTCCTTTAAAACAGAATTTTCACTAACGGCTTTTTTGGTAACATTTGCTTTGACTAATAATAAGCTACCAATTACAGCGAGAAAGCTAATTCCATTTAACCAAAACGCTAATGAGGCACCCCATTGAGCGATCACCCAACCCGCCAATGCTGGCCCGATCATTCTGCTTGCTTGAAAAAACATAGCGTTCATATTAACAGCTTTTCGTACTTCACCCATACCAGCAAGATCGCCTAAAAATGCTTGTTGCGCAGGAAAATCTAAGGCTGAAAAAAGGCCTGAGAACAAAGCGAGAACATAAACATGCCAAAGTTGCACAATTTCAGCACCTACTAAATACGCTAAAATAAAAGCAAGGCACATCATTCCGAATTGGGTAAAAATTAGTAAATTTTGCCGGTTAGAACGATCCGCGATGACACCTGCCCAAGGGCTGAGAAATAAGGTAGGCAACGCGCTTAACATAGCCACCAACCCTAAAGATACTTCTGAATGGGTAAGTTCCCACACAACCCAGCTTTGAGCTGTTATTTGTAGCCATGTTCCGATGAGCGAAACAGCTTGCCCGGAAATATAGATACGGAAATTAGGTCGCTTAAGTGGCGCAAACCCCGAAATTATCGTTTTGAACATAGTACCTCAATTCGCAAGAATTATAACCTGACGGCATTCAAAAAATGGTGCCTCGGAAGAAACTGATTTTTGATATCATTATTATTAATTTTACTAGGAGCAATTTATGCCAAGATTATTTGACCCGATTACCGTAAAGGGTGTTGTTTTTAGAAACCGAATTGGTGTTTCGCCAATGTGTATGTATTCCTATGAAGATGGAAACGTGACCGCGTTTCAGACTGTACACCTTGGTTCACGCGCGTTGGGTGGGGCTGGATTGGTGATCGCTGAAGCCACGGCTGTAGAACCAGAAGGTCGGATCACATCGTACGACGCAGGTATTTGGGGCGATCATCAGGTTGAGCTTTTATCAAAAACCGCGAGCGCTATCAAAGATGGCGGGGCGGTTGCTGGGATCCAAATTTCCCATGCTGGCCGAAAAGCAAGCACCAAACGTCCCGGCGACGGTGGTGGCGTGATCTTGCCGAGTGAGCCCAGTGGTTGGCAGGTAATAGGGCCAAGTCCTATCCCATTTAGCGAAAATTACCTTAAACCAAAGGAGATGGATTTGGTTGATATTGAACGAGTGCAAAATTCCTTTGTAAAGGCGGCGCAAAGGGCTCTGTTGGCGGGTTTCGAATTTCTCGAAATTCATGCCGCGCATGGCTATCTTCTTCATTCCTTTTATTCGCCAATATCAAATCATCGCGTGGATGAGTACGGCGGCTCCTTACAGAACCGTATTCGTTTTGTACTCGAAACAGTAAACAAAGTTCGGGCGGTATGGCCAGATCGCTATCCATTGTGCGTTAGGATCTCTGGAACAGATTGGGTAGCTGGTGGTTGGACCATAGAAGATTCGGTTGAGTTAGCGAAACAACTAAAAACAGCAGGGGTAGACATCATTGATTGTTCGTCCGGTGGCGGGGTATCTACCGCGAGGGTTCCCGTTGCGCCAGGGTATCAGGTGCCGATTGCAAAAGAAGTAAAAGCGAAGGCAGGAATTTTGACTTCAGCGGTCGGCTTGATCAATAATTTTGAGCTAGCTGACCAAATTATTCAAGATAATTCCGCGGATTTCGTTTTATTAGGACGAGAATTTCTTCGTAATCCAACTTGGCCTATACAGGCGGCCATTGGCCTAGGCTTTCCCGCACCAATTCCACCGCAATATGTACGTGGGTATTAGCCATACAGGAAATAAGCGCGCAATGGAAAATCAGTTTATTTATACGAAACGTGTGCCTCCTGGTGAGCATCTCGAGCAGAAAGCGGCTGTCGTTATTCTTGTTCACGGTCTTGCCGCATCACATTTCGACTGGGTCGAACTACAACCAGCCTTAGCGACACATGGTTATGAGAGTATATCCTTGGATCTGCCTGGGCACGGAAATAGCTCATTCGAGAGAATGCCGCTTGGGTATTCACATCCTGACTTGTATCGAGATTTTGCCGCTTGGATAGGATCTGTTGCTCCAAGTATCCCTATTATTCTTATCGCGCATTCCCTCGGAGCTTATTTAGCGATCCAATACTGCTCAAATCATCCTGATGTCGTAAAAGCTATGGTTCTAGTAGATCCCTTATATGAAAATAATCAAATATCATTAGGGTTCAGATCCCTCTCAAAAGCATCTTTTTTCGACCCATCCATCCTTCAAAAAATACCAAAAACATGGCTTGAGAGAATCATGGGTTGGATCGGCAAAGTCATTAGAAATGGGCTGCGATTACCTGAAGCCGTTGTTCAGCAGACATTATTGGATTATCAAAGGTCAAATCCTGAGATCCTAAACTATGTTAAGGAACTTCATGATCTTTCACCGATGATAAATTCGCTGGAAATTCCTACTTTGGTAGTTTGGGGTGAAAAGGATAGGACTTTGCCTGTTCGATCGTTTTCTGAACTCGCGATACAAATAAGAGGCTCTAAGACACAAATAATTCGGGGCGCTGGACATGTCCCTCATCAATCGCACTCAAATTTGTTCAATCAAATCGTTATAGACTTTCTTAGGCATAATAAGTAGTTCAAATTAGCGGGGGATAAATAGGTACCGTCTCATCGATGGAATAAATTAGCAATCCTTAGTATCGGGATTATAATTGTCCGAAATTTCCCAACATGATAACGAGGAATCATAATGAATTCTGAACCACTATTATTTACAAATCCATCATCAGGAGAGATCTTTGGCAAAATTAACAGCACGCCGGTCGCGGATGTAAATACGGTTGTTGAGGAGCTACGAACTGCATTTCCTGAGTGGAGTAAAAAATCTATCAACGACCGGATCAGGATCCTAAAAAAATTTCAAGCTGTATTGTTGGACAGCCGGGATGAAATTACGAGCGTTATCAACTTAGATTGCGGAAAAAGCCGACAGGACGCGTTGATCGAATTATTTGTCTCCCTCGATATGCTTTCACAATACCTTCGCAAGGCAAATTCGTGGCTAAAGCCAAAAAGGGTCTCATCTGGACTTTATGTGTTGAAAACAGCGATTGTTGAGCATAAGCCTCACGGTGTGGTATGTGTTATTTCTCCTTGGAATTACCCATTAACCCTTTCCTTGCCGCCGATGTTAGTAGCCTTACTTGCGGGAAATACCGTAATTTTGAAGCCATCCGAAGTAACTGGCGCGGTAGGCGCGTTGATGGAAAAATTGATCAAACGAGTGCCGGAACTTTCCCCATATGTTCGCGTCGTCCATGGAGGTGGGGCTGTTGGGGCAGCTGTCATTCAGGCTCGTCCCGATTTTATTTTCATGACAGGTTCCACAGCAACCGGCAAGAAGATCATGGCGATGGCGGCTGAAAGCCTTACCCCTGTGGCTTTAGAATTAGGCGGTAAAGACGCAATGATCGTGCTGGAAGATGCTGATCTTGAAAAAGCAGCTCGCTGGGGTACTTGGGGTGCCTTCTTTAATACCGGGCAAACCTGTATGGCTGTGGAAAGAGTATATGTTGTTGGAGCTCATTATGAAAAGTTTGTCGAGATCTCGGTAGAGCAAGCAAATAAATTTAAATCTGGATTTACTACAGAACTGAACAGTGATTTTTCAATGGGGCCGGTGACAGATCCAAGGCAAGTTCGAATTATTGATAGGCATATCGAAGATGCTCTTAGTAAAGGCGCGAAAATTTTGACCGGCGGAAAATTAGTTGGGGCTTTCTACGAACCGATCGTAATGGTAGACGTAAACCACACCATGTTGGTGATGCAAGAAGAAACATTTGGCCCGATCATGCCTATCATGCGGGTGAATGATGAAGCCGAAGCGATTCGATTAGCAAACGATAGCCGATTTGGTTTAGGCGCATCCGTCTGGAGCTCAGATCCAAATCACGCAAAACAAGTAGCGAACCATCTCAACGCTTCATCGATCATTATCAATGATTGCATCGCTCAATTCGGAATACCAATGCTTCCATTTGGCGGCGTAAAAGATTCAGGGTTCGGAAGAATTCATGGGCAAGAGGGGTTGATGCAATTTACCCGGCCTTATAGTTATGCGGTTGGCCAACCCCCACTTAAATGGGATATCGCTACGATCCTTCGGGAAAAAGGGAAATACGCACTTGGATCGCTTTTAATGGGAATCCTTTTCGGAACATCCTTCAAACAAAGGTGGGACACCATATCAGGTTTCTTCAATAACAGTGAGGAAAAAGCTGTCGAAAAAAATGTTCCAAATCCCGCGACATCGGATTAAGTACATACCCGCAATTTTCTTAGACAGAACAAGCTTAAAAAAGAAAGAATCGCAAAATGATTGAGCTGACACAGAAAATTATTGATACATTGTTGCCGGGCAAACTAGTTTCTGTTCTCGTAGGTTTTTCTCGAACCGCTGTATTAGTAGAAACAACTGCTGGATTGCGATGCGGAATTGCCGCCACTTTTACTGATTGGAATTCTTCCCATCGGCAGCGACCCTTGGTTCAGGACGCCGGACATCTCCTTGATCACTCAGCTTTAGATCTCGCACAATTAGCCTTTTCGGATAGCCCTACCGAAATTTCCATAGGTTGGGCAGCGATCAATGCTCTGATACCCAATCAGGAGTATGCTCAGGCTGATATCAATACCGAGCAATACTTGCGAAAAAACGCAAAAGAAAAGAAAGTAGTAATCGTTGGTCATTTCCCATTTGTTGAAACATTAAGAAATGACATTAAGGATTTGACAGTTCTCGAGTTGAAACCAAAAGAAGGTGATCTTCCCGCGGAGTTTGCGGAGAAGGTTTTGCCTGATGCCGATATTGCGGTAATAACAGCTACGACTTTGGCTAATCATACATTTACCAGCCTAATGAGTTTTATTAACCCTAAAACATTGGTGATGCTGGTGGGTCCATCAACACCAATGTCACCTGTTCTTTTTGAATATGGGGTGGATATTCTTTCCGGCACTTACGTTTCAGATCCCGATAAGGCGATGAAATGGATCAGCCAAGGATGCTCTTTCCACCAACTAAAAGCTAGCGGAACAGTAAAGCTGGTATCGATGAGACATAAATAAGGTTTAAAGTATTTAAATTCGCGTAGCCATTATGACACTATTTAAATTTTTGAAATTCTATTTCTATGGATAGCAGCAAGACCACCATTTGATGTTTCGCGGTAGAGTGAGGGGAGCGCGTGACCGGTTTCTTTCATAACTGAAACAACTTCATCGTAGGTGATGTGATGATCGCCGTCAGTAAATAATGCGTAATCAGCGCATGCAAGGGCTTGCATAGCGGCGAAAGCATTACGTTCAATGCACGGGATCTGAACTAAACCAGCTACAGGGTCACAGGTAAGGCCCAAGTGGTGTTCTAACCCCATTTCAGCAGCATATTCAATTTGTCGATTCGTACCTCCCATTAGCTGCGTTGCCGCACCGGCAGCCATGGCGCATGCCACACCAATTTCGCCCTGGCATCCAACGACAGCGCCAGAGATCGAGGCATTATGTTTAGCGAGTAAACCGATCAGTCCGGCTGTAGCAATCGCGTGAACTACTGCTTCATCCGAGCAATTTAATTGACCTTTAACATATTTCAAAACCGCTGGCACAACTCCACAAGAACCGCAAGTGGGGGCGGTGACGATCTCACCTCCGGATGCGTTCTCTTCAGAAACCGCTAAAGCGTATGCTGATAAAAATCCGGGCTTACGAAAATGATCCCCTGAAAGTGTTGCCTTTCGGTAAAAGGACCACGATTTTCGAGATAGCCCCAAACTACCTGGCAAAACTCCCTCAGCGTGTAAACCACGGTCGATTGATTGTTGCATTTTTACCCAAACTAAGCGAAGGTGCTCCCATACATTTGTGCTTTCGCATTGTTTTACGTATTCCCAAAAGGAGATCCCTTTTGAATCGCAATACACCATGATGTCTTTCATCGTTTCGTTGGAATATACCTTTTCAGACTGCGGTAGATATTTATGATCCATCAAAGCGCCGCCGCCTATACTATAAACTTCCCATTTCTCAAAACTTTTACCTGAATACGAAAACGCCTCGAACACCATACCGTTTGGATGAAGCGGTAAAGTTTGGTTTGGAATCCAAATAACTTCCAAGGTGCCAGGCTCGAACACGCTCTTGATCGCGTCATCAGTGAGATGCCCTCGACCGGTTGCCGCAAGGCTGCCATATAGCGAGACAACAAATTTTGCCGCGTCCGGATTTCTTCCGCGGAACATTTCTGCCGCGAGCCGCGGACCCATTGTATGGCTGCTGGAGGGTCCAACGCCAATTCGGAAAATTTCTTTAATTGATTCCACTGGTCTTATTTATCTCTTCCCAAACTAGTAGAATAATTCGCGAGGATCGCGTCCACGCCAATTTGCGCCAATTCCATATCTTCTTGCTCAGGCAAACCGCTAACAGCTACAGCCCCTATTACTTCTCCATCAACTACTACTGGAATTCCACCACCCCAACCGGTGAACCTTTTATCGCCAAAGTATGCGATATCAAACCCTTTTTCGGGATCGCGAACTGAT
>CAIRYE010000258.1 GCA_903882765.1 uncultured Anaerolineae bacterium | reverse complement strand
CGGTGATGAGCTTATTTCTGTAGAAGAACAACTTACCCCCGGTAAAATTTACGATTCGAATACCTTCATGCTAGCGGCTTTATTACAAAATGCTGGCTGCGATGTAATTACGCTTGGAGTAGCAAGCGATCAGTACGCCGCAGTAGAAGATATCTTGAACCAAGCGGCAACCACCAACCCTGATCTAATTGTTTCATCAGCGGGCGTTAGCGCTGGAGCATTTGACTACATTCGTAATGTGGTCGAAAGCGCTGGTACCTTGAGTTTATGGAAAGTGAATATGCGGCCAGGAAAGCCCCTAGCCTTTGGCAGCTTCAGAGATATTCCATTTTTCGGTCTTCCCGGGAACCCGGTTGCCTCATTTGTTAGCTTTATGGTGTTCATCCAACCAGTTCTCAACAAATTGATCGGAAAAACCTTAACTCCAAATGTTCGGATAAAAGTGAAAAATATTGACGATATTGAGTCGGATGGCCGAGAAAGCTACTTGAGAACGGTTGTGAGTTATGTCGATGGAATCGCGACTGCTACCTTAACTGGTCATCAAGGTTCTGGTAATCTCTTCTCAATGGTGCAAGCGAACGCATTACTGATCATCCCAGCAGGTGTAAAATTTTGCCCCAAAAACTCAGATTTAGAAGCTTGGATGCTGTAGTTTTTTTTCAGCCATTCAGCTAAACAAAGTACTCTCTAATTAAATTCTCTAATACCAAACAAACCAGACTGAGTTCGATCATTTCAGCTGGTTTGTTTGTTTTTTAGGAATAATTCAACTTTCCTAAACTTACATGATTATTAAATAATTTCTCGTTCTATAATTAACACGGAAGAATTCATTGTCAAGGAGAGCTTATGAAACTCAGCAAACTTGCAAGTGAAATCGCTGAATCACCGACATTTGCGTTAAATGATGAAGCAAGGGTATTGCGCGAAAGAGGTGAAGCCGTGATCCATCTCGGAATTGGTGAACCAAAAAATAAAACACCTATCGCGGCCATCTTGGCCTCTGCGGCAAAACTAACCAGCGGCGAAGTAAAGTATATGCCAGCGGATGGCTCACCCTCCCTCAAAAAAGCTATCATTCGGTACACAGAAGAGAATTATGACCGGTTGGTAGCGCCCGAGAATGTCCTGGTTACCAATGGGGCAAAGCAATCCTTATTTAACATCCTTTTCAGCATCCTCAATCCACAAGACGAAGTGATCGTACTCGTACCATATTGGGTCTCATATCCTGAGATCATCAAAATGTGCTATGGCAAACCGGTTTATGTAACTCCCGAGGATGGCTCCTTTACTCCCCGCTTCGTGGAAATAGAAAAAGCCATTACGGGGTTTACGCGCGCGATCATTGTTAATTCTCCAAACAATCCTTCAGGCGCTGTCTATCCCGCTGAATTGATACAAAAAATTGCCGATCTATGTGAACGAAAAGGTATCTTCATGATTTGCGACGATATCTATCACAAATTGGTCTTTGATCGAACTCAGGCAGTGCCAGCATACCACTATAGCAAACTGGATATTGAAGATAGCCACATTATTGTAGTTAATGGTGTCGCGAAGATCTACGGCATGACAGGTTTTCGGGTTGGCTGGGTTATCGCCCCTCGGCAGCTGGTTAGAGTCATGACGAACGTAACCGTGCAAACTACATCGGGAGTTTCACCTGTTAGCCAAGCAGCCGCGGAAGGGGCTCTTAACGGTTTGCAATCTGT
>CAIRYE010000257.1 GCA_903882765.1 uncultured Anaerolineae bacterium | reverse complement strand
TGTGTTCATTTTTGTTGCTCCTTTGGTTTTGGTGTTTAAATAAAATAGGCGCACCTTGAAAGATGCGCCTCTGTAGGGTACCTGAGAGATTCGCCCTTGGAATGAGATCATCTTGGGGGCTTGCACCGTCGGTGTTCCTCCGCGCGGTTTAGGTACGGTGGAACTTTCCAGAGTTTGATTTTGAGGGTCCTTTTTGCCTGAGAGATTCGGTTTGGACGTGCCCGCCTAAACCTTGCACCTTCGGCGTCCGCAACAAACTACGCAGAACTCTTCCCTTATGTATTCAGTAATTTTAAGGCTTACGGTGAGCGGCGTCAAGTGAATAATGTAAGGAATATTTGATTTGTCTGACATCTGAAATTAGATGAAGTTGTTATTGCAACTAGCACAAAGTTTATCTATACTTATTATAGTGGAATGGTCGTTCGATGAAAAAATAACTGGTTTGGTTCATATTCTTGTCAAGGAGCATGGTATGAAAAGAAAATTGATTTTAGTATTGACTGTAGTAGTACTGTTGGCTTCTGTTTTCCCGGTAAGCGCATTCGCGAAGGATATGGCTGGAGTAAAAGTTTGGATCCGAAACTCCACTGGGGGAGTAGTACAGCTAAGCCTAACAGACGCGAATGGTAACCTTAGTTATAAAACTGTTGAGCCAGGTGTTTTTGAATATACTCTGACCGATGGTCTATATGGTTATTATGCTAGCACCGCATGTGGTAATTACGCCGGCCAATGGAACTTTAGCCAGAACAAAACATTGATCCTTAAATGTGTTGAAGGAACCCTGGCGATCGAAACCCCTTATAAATGCGAGGAAGTAGGCTGGTACGCTACCGACGATTGGGGTTTATGGTTTATGAGTTGGACGAATGATGGACGTTATTATTTCTCGGATAAGTGGGATTTTTTGCAGGATGAAACGAGCGGCGATTATTACCAAGCTTGGTGGGGTTGTTGGAGCCCGAAGACCCACGCTAACTATGGTTGGTAATTTTTTTAGAAAGATCGAGCTATTTTTCAAATCTAACATGTTTAGATAAGGATGGAAGCAAAAGGGACTTATCCCTATTCTTCTCATCTTTTATAGGGGATTCGTCCCCAAAAAACAAATTGAATGCAACTAAGAAATGGAGAATCGTATGAAAAGGAAATTATTGATCGTTTTAGCAATTGTTGTTTTGATCGTTTCCGTTTTTCCCGCTGTCGCTTTAGCGAAGGATAAAGCCGACGTAAAGGTTTGGATCCGCAACAGCACCGGCAGTGCCGTCGAACTCCGCCTCATTGATGAATTTGGAAATAATATTTATAAAACCGTCGAACCCGGCGTTTTTGAATACAGCATGGTTGAAGGTAAGTATAGCTATTATGCCAGCACCGCTTGCGGTAATAAATCAGGTAACTGGAATTTTGACGCAAGTAAAACCTTGTTCCTAAATTGCGTAAATGATTCGCTGACCGTTCAAAGACTGTATAACAATATTTGCCCTGATGAGGGGTGGTATGCAGACGATGGAGAATTGTGGTTTATGAGCTGGACCACAGAAGGACAGTATGGTTTTTCGGATCCGGAGGATTATTTATTCCATGTAACCGATGGGGATTATTACCATGCCTGGTGGGGTTGCTGGACTCCGAAAGCCCACGCGCACTACGGTTGGTAAGGTGTAGCTAGGCGAGACTCAGCGATTTTTCGCCTGTTTCAATCGTTTGGTAACTAATAAGGAGAGGCAATGAACGTTGGTTCATTGCCTCTCTTCTTTTATTATTGTGCAGAACTTGAATACGATCTTAATATTCGGTCTTAAATGAAAATATGAAGTAGACGGGTAATGCGCCGCGCTGCTTTTGGTCCTTACAGAACGGAAAAAATTAAAAATAAGGACAAATGAGGAATGTAGGCGAAGATAATAATGGGGAGACTATGTCGTTATGGGGTAATCATAGTGATAACGCATGTGGAAGATTGTG
>CAIRYE010000256.1 GCA_903882765.1 uncultured Anaerolineae bacterium | reverse complement strand
GGAAGCGCCAACTTAAACATGCCATTCAGAATTGGCGGTGGTTTGTTTATGGTTTCCGCCCTTTTGCTGATCATCCTAATGCCCGAAACTGGCTTTGCCCCTACAAAACCCGAGGAGCGGAGCAACTGGGATCATATGATCGCGATTTTCAAAGAAAGCGTGGATGGTGTAAAAAAACATCCAAATATGTTGACCATCCTTGGGGTTGGTTTCTTTTATGGATTGTATTCTGAAGGGTGGGATCGATTATGGGTAAAATTCCTGCTTGAAAATTTTTCGATCCAAGAGACCCTTGGCATCGCCAACATTACTTTCTTTGGCATTCTCAGGGCTGGTAGTATGGTACTATCCATTCTTGCCACTCAGTGGACTGAGAAGCGCATCAATACCAATTCCACCAGAGCTATCTCCTCCTCCCTCTTTACCATAACCGCTTTACTGGCTGTCTCGATCATTGTTTACGCAATTTCCCCTCTTCTCACTTTGTGCATCGCGGCTTATGGAATGGTAGCCATTACCCGTAACCTTTCCGGGCCGTTATATACTGCCTGGGTCAATAACAAATTGGATCCAAAGACCAGGGCTACCGTACTCTCCATTTCCGGGCAGGTAGACGCGATCGGTCAGGTGGGAAGCGGACCTATCGCGGCAGTTCTTAGCTTGATCTCGCTTCCGATCGCGATCGCCTTTGCCGGCATTCTGCTCCTTCCCGCGCTACCTTTGATCAAGAAAGTAGAAAACCTTTCAAAAGACCAGTTCTAACAACTGCTTGATAGCGGCTTGAGAGTGATCAGGTATTAAATTTCCTGATCAAGGTTTGCCACAATTCTGATGACTCGTCGGGTCGGTACATTTTATAGATAGAAAAACGGTCGGCTACCCCCGAATACCTTGCTTCGATCTTATCAGCTAGTTCTTGGGGTGAACCCGCCAAAACACAAACTTTCTCCAACAAATCATCATCGATCAGACCGCTCATTTCAGTCCATCTACCCCTTACCGCCAAGCGGGATAGATTTTGCGCGGCTTCTGTCCGGGAGTGAAAATCGAGCACAGTTTTATAGGAGGGGGTTGAGGCATAAAACGCGATCTGCGAGCGACATTCTTCTTTTTCAACATCATTCGTGGCACAAAAAATGGTAAGAACCTTTTGAACATTTTCAGCCGGCCTGCCGTGACTCAACGCGCCTTTTTCGATCAGCGGATAAAGTTCTGCTCGAAGATACTCCACGGTGTGAAATGGATGAACCATAAACCCATCCGCGCACTCACCCGCTAGTTCAGCCAAACCTTTATTCACCCCCGCGATATAAATTGGAATTTGGGGATGCTGAATGGGTTCAGGAGAGAAGAATGGCGTCATCAGGTTTAGGCGATAAATTTCGCCGCGATAATTTAATTTCTCTCCAGCCTGCCAGGTCTTCCATATCTCCCGAATCGCCAAGATCTGATCCCGCAGTTTTGCCGTAACTGATTCCGGCCATTCCATGCCAAAGCGACGCTCGATATGTGCTTTCACTTGGGTACCCAAACCCAGCATAAAACGGCCGTTGCTCTGAGCCGCCAGATCCCAAGCGGTGTAGGCCAACGTCATGGGAGACCGACTGAAGGCTACGGCAATCCCGGTGCCCATTTTTAGGGTGGAGGTGTACTCGGCTATCAGGGTGTGCGGCAGAAACGGATCATGACTCGTTTCCTGTGTCCAGAGTGCGTCAAAGCCTTCTTCTTCAGCGCGGCGGGCTAGCCCTGCCACGTGTGATAGGTTGATGTTGGGTAGGATCGCGTCGAACCGCATAAATATCTATTCGCTTAGCAGGTAAGCAGCAACCCACTTCGCGGTCGCGACCAATGCGTCGCTGTGAGTCCGTTCATAATTGTGGGAG
>CAIRYE010000255.1 GCA_903882765.1 uncultured Anaerolineae bacterium | reverse complement strand
GAAATACAGTTATTCTCATCCAAACAAAGCTGAACCGTGGGAATCGGAGGAATGGCTACTTGGGTCTCTAAAAAATCAGGCTCAGCCGCAAATTTTGGTGATGGCGTGGCGCTCGCTACGGTCGTCACAACCTCTGCGCTGCCGGTTTTTGCTTCGATCGGCAAATGATCATTTATTTGACAAGAAACCAATACCGCAATAAGGAAGATCGCCCAACAATACCGAAAGGACACAGCCTAAAAACCCGCTCGATCTTTTAAAATTGGCTGCACTGCGTCAATTAGTATTCTTGCTTTCTGTTCGATCCCTGAAATCTCAACTAACAAAGCCTGACCTGCTGTTTTATCTTTCAAGCCATTTACATTTATTCGCACATTGAGGGCGGAGGATGTTACCGCCGCGTTTCCCAAAGCTACCGCGGAAGCCGCATCGCTGATCGCGTTCACATTTCCGTGAAGCATCATATTGATCGCCAGCTCCATAACCCGTATCGCTTTTTTAGCAGCACCAAGTGGGATAATGGCGGCGTTCAGGGTCGCCTTTTCGATCTCAAATTCCCTTACCGCTTCAGTTTCAGGTGAGTCTTTCGGTAATTTATAGGCATTCATCACTACATCAAACGCAGCGGAATCTTCGGAGACCCCAGCGAAAAGTTCTTTCCGCAACGATTCGGATTCGCCTAAGGTTAGGTTCATTTCAGCTTCAACTTCGAAATATTTCTTTTTTCCAATTGTAGATCCAGCAACCATACTGACCAAACCAGCCGCCATCGCGCCGGCATAAGCACCCGCGGAACCACCCCCTGGTGTTGGCGTAGTCGCCGCTAACTTCTGGATAAAATCTTCTCCATTGGAGTCTACAGCGATCGCCGCCTCGGTTGGTGCTTCGTCTGTGTTACCTAAACGCTGTTCCAAAATCTGATCTTTTGAGAACTGATCCAGTTGGGTATACCAAACAGCCGCATCAACCAAGGCGTCTTGTGGAATTAACCCGACTAATTCGGAGTGATGAATACCTACCCCGTACCGCTGCGCTTCCCTGCGAATTGTTTCAACTACACGCGCGATCGGTGTTTGCGTAAAATCGGTTAGGTTCATGGAGACCTGAGCAACCCCATCCACCAAAAAACCCGCCGCTTTTAAATACCTGAAACCACCTGAAGAATGACGCATTGCCTTCGCGATCTGTTTGGCTATCGTCACATCAGAAGTGGTGAGATACACATTGAAGGCAACTAAAGCGGTACGAGCGCCAATGACAGTAGCCCCTGCGCTGCCCATTTTTGCCGGACCAAAATCAGGAAAACGCTCTGGCTTGGTTTCGATCTCAACCTTGATCCCTTCATATTGACCTCTTCGGACATTCTCCAAATTGGTGCGTTCTGGGCGAGTCGCCGCTGCCTCGTACAAATAAACGGGTATCGATAACTCGCTTCCCACTCGTGCCCCAAGCCGTTTCGCTATTGCTACACATTCTGCGAGTGATACACCGCTGATCGGAACAAAAGGCACAACATCGGTCGCGCCCATTCTTGGATGCTCACCTTGGTGTTGGTCAAGATCGATTAAGCTGGCAGCCATTTTAATGGCTAGAAATGCCGCCTCTTCAACTTGCGATGGTGTCCCCGCAAAACTGAGAACAGTACGATTATGATCAGCATCTGATGAAGCATCTAGGATCAACACACCCGCGCTCTTGGCAGCCTCGATGATCTGGGCAATGATCTCTGGCCGGCGGCCTTCTGAAAAATTCGGGATACATTCAACGATCTGTTTCATAACACGTCCTTTTCATAAAATAAATTTCTATTTTGATTTTATAATAATTTAAAAATATCCAAGCATCGTTCTTTATATCGCTTGAATGTATCACAAAAAATGCTTTCCCAAGAACAATTGTTTATTGCCAATCTTATATATTCCAAAGGAAAATATGGACATCCCTGAAGTTGTGATCACAGATTTAAAGTTACGAAGAAACAACGGTGATAAAGGAGCACCAAAATGGATCGCGTATGATGGGATAGTATATGATGTAAGCGATTGCCCAAAATGGCGCAAGGAAATGCACGAAAACTTACATTTTCCTGGGCAAGATTTGACCACAGAATTGGCAGATGCCCCGCACACGATATCCGTCTTCCTACATCCCGCTATCAAGATCGTTGGAAGGCTGGAAAAATAATGGGAGAAAAACCTATGTCCTTAAAATGGTGGCAAGAAGCGGTCTTTTACCAGATCTATCCTAGGTCCTTTGCCGATGGCAATGGAGATGGGATTGGCGATTTTATTGGCATGACCAGTAAATTGGATTATCTGCAAGATCTTGGCATTGACGCCATTTGGTTATCACCGCATTTTCCCTCATCAAATTGGGATATCGGTTATGACATCAAAGACTATTGCGGTGTCGGCGCTGAATACGGCACAGTGGATGATTTCAAAAACTTCCTAACCGAAGCTCACAACCGTGGGATTAGGGTAATTCTCGATCTAGTCGCAAACCACACCTCCGATGAGCACGCTTGGTTTCTACAATCAAAATCTAGCCGCACCAACCCCAAGGCTGATTGGTATGTCTGGCAAGATACCCCGCCAAACAACTGGCAATCCTGCTTCGACGGCGATGCCTGGACCTATTCCCCTGAACGCGGCCAATATTACTACCACTACTTCATGAAGCAGCAGCCAGACCTCAACTGGCATAATCCAGCAGTGGTCGAGGCAATGTGGGACGCGGTTCGTTTCTGGCTCGATCTCGGCGTCGATGGCTACCGCCTGGACGCGATCGGGACGATCTATGAAGATCCAGATCTAACACCGCATAATGTACCTCACACACTCTCCTCGTTGCGAATTTATGAAGGCGAGGCAAAAACCCCCGAAGAAAAAGAAAAGGTGCGTAAATTCTGGGCGGAAATGTTCAAGTACCAACATGGGCAGGATGGAGTTCATCAACGGATGAAAGAATTGCGCTCGGTTTTGGATGAATATGAAGGCGATCGAATGCTGGTTGGCGAGGACGATAACCCCGCCTATTTAGGGAATGGTGAAGATGAATTGCATCTCGTTTTCAATTTTCCGCTAATGCAGAGTGATGGCGGTCTAACCCCCGAACACATCATCAAAAACCAACAAACTAGATTAGCCGCGCTCGCGAATATTTCGCCCGAGGCCTGGCCCTGTAACACCCTTGGCAATCACGATTGTGCTAGGGTCTACAATCAATTTGGCGATGGCATTCACGATGCCGAAAAAGCCCGGCTTTCAATTGCTCTAATGATGACCCTGCGGGGAACTCCCTTTTTATACAATGGCGAAGAAATAGGAATGTCAGATTACATCATAACCGACCCAACACTCCTTACAGATACGATGGCAACCTGGTATTACAGCCAATTGGTGAATACCCAAGGCGTTTCAAAAGAAGAAGCAGCCAAGCGTGCTGGTATCCGAAGCCGCGATAAAAATCGCACACCTATGCAATGGACTTCGGAGCCCAATGCTGGGTTCAGCCCCCCTGGGATAAAAACCTGGCTTCCGATCAATCCAAATTACAAAGACGGCATCAATGTCAACGACCAATCCGACGATCCTAACTCCCTGTTATCCTTCTACAAAAAGATGATCCGGTTTCGTCGAAATCATCGAGCCTTGGTAGAAGGCGACTTTCAGGTGATCGAACTTGCGAATAAGGATGTACTTTGCTTTTCCAGAACGAGTTTTGCCCAAAGCCTAATTATTGTCATGAATTACTCCCCCATTCAACATCATCTCTCCTTTCCTCCCTTAGGAGCCAAACAACCAAAATTGCTATTCTCGAGTGCTGGAAGAAATAACAAGGAATTTACTTTGGAAGGATTGAAATTAGGCTCTTTTGAAATTTTGATATCTGAAATCGCTTATTAACACTCGAGATTATTGAAGAATACTTTTTTTAGGGTAATATTAATATTAATAAATATGATTTGAAAGGTGTAAAAAATGGCAATCGTTCGCAAAGTATTACTCGAAAACCCTGAATCAAAATTGTTTACTGTAGATGTGAGTGGTACAGTACTCGATGCTCTTCAGGTCATGAAAAGTGCTGATACTGGCGCAGTTTTGGTCAGTGATGGCCACAAAATAGTGGGTATTTTTACCGAACGTGATTACACCCGTAACGTTGAGGTAAACGGCCGTGAGGCGAAAAACACCCCTGTGAAAGACCTGATGACAAAAGAGATGGTCATGGTTAAACCTGAAACATCGGTTCAACAGTGCATCAATTTAATGGCCCGTTATCACATACGCCATTTACCAGTCATCGAGAATGAAAAAGTGATAGGGGTTGTTTCCTTGCGAAAACTTGCCGATACGCTTCTGGCAGATCATAAAGAAACGATTGCGGAATTAGAGAATTACATAATGGGAACCGGCTTCGCCCAATAATTCCGAAAGCATTTAGATAAAAACATAAATGATCGCCTGCTAAAGAACCAGCAGGCGATTATTAAAAATGACTCGTCCAACTAATTATATGACCTTCCCCATTTTAGAATTTGACCCTACACCCCTTGCGCTGATCGAACCATCCCATCAGATCAAGAAAATTAATATTCCACAACATTGTGTTATTTGTTTCTTTCAGGATGTGCTTGATGAAGTGATCGAAAAATACAATGCCAAAGAGATCCACAGCGAAGGTTGGGAGAGCGGGAATCACAAATTCTATGAGATCGAAACCAACGGAAAACACGTAGCTTTTTTCCATCCCGGCGTTGGGGCTCCCCTTGCGGCAGGTTTATTCGAAACCGCCATCGCTCTTGGAGCAACCAAATTTATTGCCTGTGGGGGGTGCGGTTCCCTCAATAAAGAAATAATGCTTGGACATTTGGTCATTGTTCGTTCCGCTATCCGAGATGAAGGATGTTCCTACCATTATTTACCCCCATCCCGCGAAGTGGAAGCTGGCCAAAGAGAAATAAAGATCATATCGACCGTACTCGAATCCAAATCAGTTCCTTTTGTAATAGGAAAAACTTGGACCACAGACGCGCCTTACCGTGAAACACCTGCTAAGATTGCATCTCGCAGGGAGGAAGGCGCCTTGGTGGTGGAAATGGAGTGCTCAGCATTTATTGCGGTCGCCAAATTCCGCGGTGTTGAATTTGGGCAGATCTTGTATGGTGGCGATGACCTTAGTGGTTCCGAATGGGATTCACGGCACTGGGCGACGCGTTCGGATATTCGTAAAAACCTCTTTTGGTTAGCGGTAGAGGCATGTCTTGCCCTTTAGCCTAATCTATTGATTTATCCTTCTGTCGAAGCTTAACAAACATTTGAATTCCCAACACTCCCAACACAAATTGACAAACCACAAAAAGCGCTAGCATTCCTAAAACGATCGCTTGGTTTAGACCGCTAAAGGGTGCTTCTCCACTTGCCAAACCAGAAACAACCGCATAAGCTTGCGACCCCACTAATAATAAGATCCCTACCAAAAAAATCCAAAGAATTATTCTGAATTTAGTTTTAGTTCCCCATGCAACCAACAACAGGAGCAGAGCGCCTACCAACCCAGCTGGAAATAATTCTGCCGGCATCAAATAATCCACCATGAAATGGCCATTTTGGACAAAATAAATTCCGCCTAAAATGATCGGGGCTGCCAAAGGGAAAAATATCAAAAATACCCCCAAACCTATAACTACTAAACGAGTTGTTTTCATGTTCAAATCCTCTCAGCAGGTTGTTTTCGCCTGCGATTGCCTTCTACTATAAGCATACAACATTGAGAGAATGATGTTAACTACTCCGCCTTACCTTATTAACTTGTATCGCAGGATGCCCCACCGCTAACAAACAGAGGACGCCCAAAAAAGTTAATGCTGCCCAAAATCCAAATGGAGCGGAGAATGAGATCGCCGAAAAATAATTGCCGATCGGGGGAGCTAATATGCTACCAATACCATTTAGCATCATCGTCAAGCCAGTTGCTGTGCCAACCGTGCTTGCGTCAACCCCATCCGTTTCGCTAACCTGTGTAAAAAAGAGCGCCATAAATCCATCGCGCGAAAAACCTGCCAAGATAACTGCCAGCCATATCCACGGACCGCTGAGTACAGCTAGTAGCCCGATCCCAACCAAAATAGAACTTCCGGCAATGATTGTAGAATGCTTCCTCGAAAACCACTTGGACGAATAAAGAACAATAGGTATGGTGAAAAACATGCTTACGGTATGAAACAGCGTCATCGTCGTGCTTGCTTTTAGAACGTCCCAACCGATAGTTCGTAAATACAACGGAAGGTACCCTAACAAACCATTGATAGCGCCATTCACGCCAAATAACGCAAATCCAAGCAGCCAAACATTTTTTAATCGGATCACTTTTACCATCGATGATTTCAGAGAGAGTGATTTTTCGCCTATATTTATTGCCGTTCTGTTTTCTTTTAGGATGAACAACCAAGGGAAGGCAAGCAAAAAGCCAACAACCGAATAAGCGATCAAAACACCTCGCCACCCGCCTAATAATGGTGATAAAACTGTTGCGCTAAATTGAGAGCCAATCAAAAATCCCAACGCCATACCTGTAGACATGATCCCATTCGCGAAAACCAATTCCTTTGATGTAAACCAGTCTTGAAACACCTTAAAGTTACTGAGCATGATCAAGGGAGAAACCAACCCGAGAATGGTTGTTACCGTTACGATACTATAAAAATCCCAAGTAAATCCTCTGATCACTCCAAAGAAACCCACAAAAAGACTGCTAAAGATAAGGATTTTCCGTGCTCCAAGTTTATCGACTACAGCCCCACCAAGTAAACTCGAAATGATCGATAACAGCGAGGCACTCCCCCACAATATCCCTATCTGTACAATTGATAGATCGAGGTCTTTGGCAATTTCTTTTGACATTACCGAAAGCGCCATAAATGGCAAGGCGATATTGAAGGCGTTGTTGAGGACAATAAAACTCATGATCGTCCATTTTGTAATTTTAATTTTTTTCAGCATCGATTCTCTTTATAATTGGTGTTTAGGTTATCTTTGAGCAAGAATTCTATCATCGAAAACCAAGGTACATTTATCTGTACCTCTTATAATTGAAATCAATTCGCAATAAATCCACCTTCCTAATTAAGGTAGAATACACATATGCGCAAATCAATTACTCTTCTTATCCTTATCGCCTTCATTATTTCATCCTGTTCATCGTCAACCAAAGAGGGTGCAGTAGATGCCGATCAGGCAAACGCCTCCATCGCCAATACGGATCCCATTCAAAAATTTGTACCCACATCATTGCCGCCAGGAACAATTTTAGGAACGCCTACTCCGGATGGAGTTAGCTTGTTTTTCCCAACCTACACACCATTACCCCAAATCGCGGCAGACACCGTATTTGTTACCCCTACCCCGGGTAACCAAATCTACACGGTAGAAGACGGTGACTTTTGGGGAATCATCGCTGAAAAACTCGATGTTTCTGTTGAAGATCTCCTCAACGCGAATAATATGACAGAATTTGAGGTGATCTATCCAGGCGATTCTTTAGTTATCCCATCTTCCTCGCCATCTAATCAAACTGCAACAGGTACAGGGGGTAGTTCTTCTGCTAATTATTCCGATTACTTCAAGATCATACCTGATTCCGAGTTGGTTTACGGACCCCTCACTGCCCGATTCAATGTGGCCGAATTTATCAATAGCAAAGGCGGGTATCTTTCCACTTACACCCAAGAGGTAACCGGTCGGCAATTGACCGGTGTTCAGATCGTTGAAGAAATTTCAAAAAGCTATTCCGTCAATCCAAAAGCCCTTCTAGCCCTTCTTGAATATCGTTCTGGCTGGGTTACCCAAAAAGATCCGGCCAGCGGAGCAACAG
>CAIRYE010000254.1 GCA_903882765.1 uncultured Anaerolineae bacterium | reverse complement strand
TGCTGAGTAAACGCCCGGGTATTGAGTATTATATACAGGTCGAGACTCAGGGAGACCAGTACTTTTTTAAGGTAAAAAAGGGCAAACCTGCCAATATGGAGGTAGCTGAAAAAGGGACTAAGTTGGAACGGGGTTCAAATTTTTCCTGTGTTTTGAGCGGCACATTATTGGATGGTGACTATATTAAACAAGAAGGAATAGCACATCGGATTGGAAATCGCATGCTGGCTATAGTGTTGGATGGCCCCAAAGGCAAGATATACATTTCTCCAACAAGTGATCTTGAGAAAATTGCAAAGGTCACATTCAATGGCGATATACCATCCAACGAGTTGATCGGAAAGGCGGGGGACCAATTGCCGCTTTATGGATACAAAACATTCGGCGATTTATTTTCTAATCGGCAGCTAATCGCTATTACCACCTTTGTAGAATTGGTAAAAGAAACACATACTTTGGTTGATAAACATGCAAGCAAAGTATTCGGTGAAACCAAGGCAAAAGCATACGCCAAAGCGCTTGGGATTTATCTTGCATTTTCAGTTAGCCGTTTGACAAATTATTGGTCAACCCCTGTGATTTGGAATACAGGTAGAGAAGTATTCGCTCAAGTATTCGGTCGCCAGGCAATTGCAATGAGTTGGGATTTTGCCGAGGCTAATCCATTCTCATCTTCAAGTGGAAATTTTGAAGATAGTAAGAATTGGATCAATCGAGTTATTCAAAACTTACCAATCGAAAAACATGGATTTGTAATTCACGCAAACGCAGTAGACCAAGAAATCAGTAAAAACAAAATCATCGCAACGGATCCACCTTATTACGATAATATTCAATACGCCGATCTTTCAGATTTCTTCTATGTTTGGTTGCGGCCAATGTTAAAAGATCTATTTCCTGATCTTTTTGGCACTATGGCAGTCCCGAAGAGTGAGGAATTGGTCGCCAACAAAAGCCGCCACGGCGGCGCAAAAGAGGCTGAAAAGTTTTTCCTCACCGGAATGACCAAAGCGATCCATCAATTCGGATCACAAGCCCATCCTGCCTTTCCGATTGCAATTTACTACGCTTTCAAACAAAGTGAGACCAATCCCAAAGAAGGGACTGTCAGCACCGGTTGGGAAACCTTTCTAGCCGCTGTTAAAAGCGCTGGATTGACGGTTACAGGAACATGGCCGATGAGGACAGAATTGACTACTGCGTTAAAGAAATCAGATAATGCTCTCGCCTCCTCCGTTGTTCTGGCTTGCCGGCCTCGTTCGACGCAGGCACAAATAGTCTCGCGCCGCGAGTTTTTGACTGCCCTAAAACGGGAGCTTCCGCCAGCCTTGGATAAATTGCAAAATAGCAATACCGCCCCTGTGGATTTAGCCCAGGCTGCCATTGGGCCGGGCATGGCTGTTTTCACCCGCTATATTGATGTTGTCGAGAGTGATGGAAAACCGCTCACCATGCGGCAGGCTTTGATCTTGATCAATGAGGTCTTAGATGAGACCCTGGCAGAGCAGGAGGGCGATTTCGATTCTGATACTCGCTGGGCGCTGACCTGGTTCGACCAATATGGATTTAAACCTGCAGAATATGGCGCGGCCGAAAGCCTGGCGACAGCCAAAAACACCAGTATTTCCGGTCTGGTTGAGGCTGGCATCCTTACCGCGGCTGGAGGAAAAGTGCAATTGCTGCACCCGGATGACTACGACCCAGATT
>CAIRYE010000253.1 GCA_903882765.1 uncultured Anaerolineae bacterium | reverse complement strand
TAATTTCAAGTTCATCCAATAACGATAAACAGCTGCCAAGAACTTTGGCAGCTGTTTTTTTAATTCCGTATGCTATGGTTTTTTGCGACTGTTAAGTTATTCGATAGCGTTCTTCAACAATCGGCTCATTTCGCCAAAGTAGGCGGTGTAACGCATTTCATCCACCCGTGGGCGGGGTAATTGCACTTCCAGTTCCAGCTTCATGCGGCCTGGGCGAGCGGTAAGCACCATCACCCGGTCGGCCATAAAGAGCGCTTCGCTGATGGAATGGGTTACCATGATCAGGGTCTTGCGGCGCGCTTGCCAAATGCGGCTAAGCTCGGTCCACATTTTCTCGCGGGTGAGGGCGTCGAGGGAGCCGAAAGGCTCATCGAGCAACAATATATCAGGGTCATGGATGAGGGCGCGGGCAAGGCTCACTCGCTGTGCCATCCCGCCGGAGAGATCTTTGGGCAGGCTGTTCTCAAAGCCGTTCAGCCCTACCAGATCTATCAATTCATCTGCTTTTTGTAAGGAAGTAATTGGGTCTTTCTTTTCGATCTCGAGGGGGAGAAGAATATTTTGCCGAACAGAACGCCAAGGCATTAGGTTGGGGTTTTGGAAAACAAAACCAATACGGGGTGGACGTTGTTCGGTGAAGTGAACCTGCCCCGAAGTTGGCTTAAGTAGGCCGGCGATGATGCGTAGCAAGGTGCTTTTACCGCTGCCGGATGGCCCTAAAACACAAACAAATTCGCTTGGGTTAACCGAAAAAGTAACGCCATCTAAAGCATGGAGGCCGCCGCTTCCATCTGGATAGATAGCGCTCACATCATTTACGGACAGGAATGGATCTACGGGATGCTCACTCATCATTTTTGAATAAAGTCGTTGGTAAATGCTTTACCAAGGTCTTGTTCCTCGCTATACAGTTGCATATCCATCAATACTTTCTGCATATTTTGCCAGGATGCCTGGTCCGATTCTCCCATCATATCAGAATTCCACGATGCGATGGATGCTTGAAGTATCTTCATCTGGATCTGCTTGTCGGCTTCATTCAACCCCTCAATATATTTTTTACTCATTGCATAAGCCGCTTCCGGATCTTGGATAGTATCTTTGATTCCTTTGGAAAACGCGGTGAGAAACGCTTTGACAACCTCAGGATGCTCTTTGATCATCGCCTCGTTTGTAACAATGCCATTTGAAGCCAAGTTGAGATAATCGGAGACATCCAAGGTGGAAAACGCTATGCCTTGATCAGCAAGCACGATCGGTTCATTGTTGCTATAACACACCACGTTCTGTTCTTTGCCTGAAACGATCGATTCGATCTGGCTATACCCGATACTGTCGAGGGTGACATCGCTCTCGGTGAGGCCGGCAACACTGAGCAAGGCTCGAAGTCCAACATAGTTGGCGCCATATAAACCTGGCAGACCAATGGTTTTGCCTTTGAGGTCCGCGGGGGTTTTGATGGTTGGATCGGTTGTGATCAGGGTGATGGGATAGCCTTTGTACCAGCTATAGATCGTGGTAATGGGCAGCCCTTGAGCTCGCGCCAACAAAACCTGCTCGCCTGAAGCCAAAGAAAATGGAACTTTACCAGCCCCAACCAATGCAATGCCGTCGGTTTCGTAGGCATAATCAAATTCCAGATCAATGCCCACTTCCTTGAAATATCCTTTTTCCATCGCGACATAAAACGGAGCGAATTGGATGTTTGGAATATACCCCATCGGAAGTTTTACTTGAGTGGGGCTTGCCGGATTGGCGCAACCGGCCAACATCAGTGATGTTAGAAGAAAAACAAATAACTTACGCATAATTATCCTTTAAAGATCCTGTTATCGTTCCAGCGCAATAGTGTGTGTTCCAGGAAACTAACAACACCGTAGATCGCTAGCGCGATAAAAACAAGAGTGAAAACGGCTACAAACACCAGCGAAGTATCGTATAACCCTCGGCCAACATTGATCAAAAATCCGAGGCCCATATCCGAACCCACAAATTCACCCACCACCGCGCCGATGACGGATAAGGTCGCGCCGATCTTTAGCCCGCTTAGAAAAATTGCCAGCGCGCTGGGGATCTCAAGAGCTAGTAAGATCTGTAATTTTGACGCTTTTAGCGTTCGCATTAATTCAGAAAGCCCACGGGGAACACTTTTTAGTCCGACGACCGTATTAACAAACACAGGGAAGAAAACTACCAGAGAACAGATCAAAGCTTTGGTGAAAAAACCGTTTCCGAACCAAATGACCAGAAGGGGAGCAATGGCAACCACCGGTACAGCTTGGCTAGCCACGAGGATGGGCGAAACAAGGTGTTCGAACAGGCTGGATTTTGAGATGACATATCCAATGAGGATGGCGGCGAGTGTTCCAGCGGCGAGTCCAGTGAGCATTTCGCTCATGGTTGCCAGGCTGTGCGTGAGAAGGCTTCCATCTAATAGGGCGGTAACGAACCGCGCGTAAACATCCAGCGGCCCCGGCAGAATAAATGGAGGTAATCCTGTCACTCTCACCGTGGCTTCCCAAATAAACAGCAAGGCAAGCGGAAGAACGACCCAGCTCTTTCGAAAACGATTGACTTTCATTAATTTAAAATACCTCAAACAGTCGCGTTTCGAGGCATGAAAAGTGGCTTGGAAATAAAAACCCCGAAAACGATCGTTAAGATAGTTTTCGGGGCATGCAAGCACAAATAACCCAAAATTGGGTCGAACCTTCTTTTATCCGGACTTTAACCGTCGGCTCCAGAAATACGCTGGATCATGCACAATGTGCTCGTGGGCTTTACCACCGATCGGGAATTTCACCCTGCCCCGAAGGCTGGCCCCTCAAGTGAGAGGCCATAATATTTA
>CAIRYE010000252.1 GCA_903882765.1 uncultured Anaerolineae bacterium | reverse complement strand
CCAGATCTTCATATTGGCGTCCGCCTTCATCCCAAAATGAGGTTTGGTAATCTGAACCTTCGTAATTGCATACTGGTGGAGTTTTCATTATTCCTGCCATCATCTTTAAAATAAATAGTCGGGGTTATTTTACCCGACTATATAGCATTTCTTGCTATATTTTGGTTTAACTACCAATGGCGCGGTAAACAAAACCAAGTATCTTCATCAAAGCGGGATCGTAAATGTTACGACCGTCATAAACAACTGGTGCTTTCAATAACTTCTTAAGTTTATCGAGATCCAATTGCTTGAATTCGTTCCATTCAGTGATGACCATAACAGCGTCGCAGCCATCAGCAAGGGAGTAGGGGTCGCTCATCATTTCAACGGCGGGTAAGAGGGCACGGGCAACTTCCATCGAAACGGGGTCGTAACCTCGAACAACCGCGCCAGCTTCAACCAACTCGCGGGCGATATCAATAGCGGGGGCGTCACGCATATCATCGGTATTGGGCTTGAAGGCCAAACCAAGTAAACCAATGGTCTTGCCAGAAAGCGATGAGCCGATCATTTTCTTGAGGTGTTCAACAGCGGTCTTACGGCGTTCGTAGTTCACATCCATTACTGTGTTGAGAATACGAGGATCGATGCCAGCTTCCTCAGCCATATAAGCGAGAGCCAACACATCCTTGGGGAAGCAGGAGCCGCCCCAACCGAGACCGGCATCCAAAAAGTGTCTGCCGATACGGGCATCATAACCCATACCTGCGGCAACTTCCTTCACATCAGCACCCAACACTTCGCAGATATTAGCGATCTCGTTAATGAAGGAGATCTTGGTAGCAAGGAAAGCGTTGCTAGCGTATTTGATCATTTCAGCGGTGCGCAGGTCGGTAATGACGATGGGCGCGCGCAGCGCAAGGTGCAGCTGAGCCACTTTATTGGCGGCTTCTTTATCGGTGGAACCAAGCACAGTACGGTGAGGTTGTAAGAAATCACCAAGGGCAGAGCCTTCGCGAAGGAATTCAGGGCACGAAACTACTGAGAATTCCACTGGGGTCTTTTGGCTGCGCTTCACAATATCAGCCACCCAGTCACCAGTACCAACCGGCACAGTGGATTTGTTGATGATGATCATTGGTTTGGTCATGTTTTCAGCCAATGATTTCGCGGCGGAGGCGACGTATTGCAGGTCGGCTTCCCCATTTACTGCCGAAGGTGTACCGACTGCGATAAAGGCAAATTCGGTTCCAGTTACTGCTTCTTTGTAATCGGTAGTAAAAGTCAATCGTCCAGCTTGAACGTTTCGCTTGACCAATTCATCTAAGCCTGGTTCGTAGATCGGCATGATGCCTTTTTTCAGGTTCGCAATCTTCTTTTCATCTACATCAAGAGCAATTACCTTATTGCCAAGGTCTGCAAAACAAGCGCCGGTGACGATGCCGACGTAACCAACTCCGATGACGCAAATTTGTTTCATAAGTTAACCTCACATTAAAAATTGTTTGAACTCAATTATACAACATTGAATTGTGATAATTATCACAATTAATCTATTATTTTGACATATTTCAGGAATTTTTAATAATTACAAAAAACCAGAAAAGAAGGAAAACAATGGCAAATCCAAGACCATATTGGATCTTTTCCCGTTTGTCAATCACCCGTATCATTGGATAAATACCTTCAAAGCCTAGTAGCGGCCCGGAGAACCAAGTAAACAGCAACCCACCGAGGAAACCGCCAAGGTGACCCCAGTTATCGATGCCAGGGGATAATCCGATAATAAAATTGATCGCAGCGATGGTGATCACATTTTGCAGCGCTCTGCGGGCGTTTTGCCCAAATATTTCGCGGTTGCGGTAAAAGAAAATTAGCTCAGCGCCTAACAAGCCAAAGATGGCGGTTGAAGCTCCAAGCGAAGGATTGGCTGAGAATAAATACGAAACAACATTACCCGCAAAGGCGCCTGATAAATACAGAAGTCCGAAACGAAGATGACCAAATCGTTTTTCTAATTCCAATCCGATCACGATGAGGGCATACATATTGAAAACAATATGAAAAATTGATCCATGCAGAAGCACCGGTGTAAATAAACGCCAGTAGGCACCGTCTGTGATCGCGGCGTTGATCTTCATTCCAAGCGCGCCAGGAACGTCCACGCCAAAGTACCAATTTGTTCCCACTTGAAGCAAATACACCAAGACCGTAATGCCAATGATCACATACGAGACAATGGGCTTGGTAAGCGTTTCAGATATCTGTACAGGAGGGCGAGTGGTAGGGGGTTCGATAATTTCAGGTTCTGATTGATTCACAGGACTACATTTCTTTGAATGACTTTATGATGTTCCGCGGTGATGATGGCGCTGATAACATCAACGGTGCGGTCGAGTTCTGCTTGATAATTGATAACGACATAATCAAAATCGCGAGCTTTCTTTACTTCCTGGCGGGCTGTAGCGATTCGTAACTTCAAGCCCTCGGGTGTCTCCGATTTACGGTTTTGCAGGCGATCGACCATCGATTGTTCATCCTCGGTAGTAAGGAAGATCAGGATTGCGTCGGGGATCAGTTTTTTGATCGAAGCCGCGCCTTGCACATCGATGCGAAGAATTACATCCATATTAGTGGCGAGCGCGTCACGTACTTGTTGTTTTGGGATACCCTTGTAATCGTTGTAAACAATGGCATGTTCGAGT
>CAIRYE010000251.1 GCA_903882765.1 uncultured Anaerolineae bacterium | reverse complement strand
GTGAAGTTTGACAAGAAGGAGATGGAGGAGTTGGTGCTGAACCTGGACCAAGACGCTTTTGCCGCCGAGGTGGAGCGGATCGCCCCGAGGATGAGGGCGGTGGACCAAGAGGTTGAGCGTGCCAATGATTTCATTGAGGAAGCGCTGCCCAAGGCTCATTCTACCGGCTCTTCTACCCGCTTTAAGTTCCGGTTTCTTTCTACGCCTAGCCGCATTGATGGCGAGGGGGTGGTGCGGAAGCTGGTGGTGGAGGAGAATGAGTTGGTGTTGAAGGGCGAGGAAGTGGGGATACGGTCTACCGGTGTAACACATGAGTTGGATTTTGATTCGGTGGTGTTTGCCATTGGCGATACGGTGGAACCCAGCTTTGGTTTGCCGGTGGTGGGCGGTGAGTTTGCCAAAAACCCCAGCCCGCGCTACCCGATGGAAGAGATCAGCTTTGAAGCGTTCGACCCCGAGAAGGGCATGCCGATCGCGGATGTGTTTGTGGCAGGTTGGGCGCGTAAGGCCAGCAGCGGGTTGGTGGGCTATGCCCGCCGCGATGGCACGATGGGCGCACGGGCGATCTTGCAGTTCTTAAATGAAAAGCAGCCTTTGCCGGTGAGCGAGGCTGCCTTGTTAGCAAAACTGGCGGGGTTGAACAAATCTGTGGTGCGGAACAACGATGTGCTGAAGCTGGATATGATCGAACACGAGATCGCCCAAGAGAAGGGGCTGCGCTCTTTTAAGTTCAGCACGAACGAGGAGATGCTGGAGAGGATCATGTCGATCGGGTAAGGCGGGCGCGGTTGATGCTGGCCTCGGTTCCCCGAGTGAGGGTTTACGCCGCCAAACGCTGACGAAGCTCTAGAGCTAATTCGCGCGCTTTTTTGGGGGCGTAGCCAATGTGGTTGGTGTGGTCCATGAGGGTGGCTAGCTCGGTGGCGGATAAATATTTACGTATGACGGCGTCCTCCGCGAGGTATTGCAGCAGCGGGTTGGCGCCGTTTTGCTGTACGCTCTCCCAGGCTTTCATGGAGAGCTGGCGGATCACTTCGTGCATTTCCTGACGATCGGCGCCTTTTTGAACACAGCCCAACAGTACCTTTTCGGTGGCGGCAAAGGGGCCGTAGGTTTTTAGGTTGCGCTCGATGGCGGCGTGGTTGATGCGCAGGTCCGAAAGGATGGCTGTGATGGTCTTGAGCATTTCATCGATCGCCAAAAAGCCTTCGGGTAGGATGACGCGGCGGTTGGCGGAATCATCGAGGGTGCGCTCGAGCAGGGAGTGGGCGGCGTTATCCCAGGCGATGCGCGGCAGCTGGGCAACGTAGCGGCCGAGGGAATCGAGCTTTTCGGAGCGGATAGGGTTGCGTTTGAAGGGCATGGCGCTGCTGCCAATTTGGCGGCTGCCAAACGGCTCGGAAAGTTCGCCGATGGGAGGGGATTGCAGGAAGCGCAGGTCGAAGCCGAATTTGTAGATGGTTTGGGCTAGGGCAGCCAAGGCGCTTAGGATGAAGTAATCCTGCTTGCGCGGGTAGGTTTGGGTGGCGATGGGGTAGAAGGGCAGGTTTAGATGGATGCTTAGTTTTTCTTCAAATGCCTCTAGCTGATCAGCCCCGAATAACTGTGAGTAGGAGGCGGCTGTGCCAACCGCGCCTTTAAAGCCTTTGCCTTTTACCGAGCCGGCGATACTGATGAGGTGGTCGTAATCGGTAAGCAGGTCTTGGGCGGTTTGGGCAAGGCGGTAGCCTAGGGTGCT
>CAIRYE010000250.1 GCA_903882765.1 uncultured Anaerolineae bacterium | reverse complement strand
TGTACTTTGAATTACAAGCTGCTTTTCCAATAAATGAGGTGATTATGTGTGGTCGTTTTTCTCTGGTTGCCGATCTATCTGAAATGCAGGCGGCCTTCCCGGGTTTTGATTTCCCTTTTCAAATGAATCCGAGATTCAATATTGCCCCCAGCCAGCCTATTTTGGCGATCCCAAATACACCAGAACGTACTGCCACTTTTTTCAAGTGGGGTTTAATTCCAACTTGGGCAAAAGATCCATCCATCGGAATGAAAATGATCAACGCGCGTTCAGAGGGGCTTTCTGAAAAACCTTCTTTTCGTGGCCCCCTAAAATACAAACGCTGCCTGGTATTGGCAAGTGGTTTTTATGAATGGAAAGCAGAACAGAACTCAAAACAAAAAACGCCTTATTACATTCAGCTCGCGTCTGGTGAGCCATTTGCTATCGCGGGGTTATGGGATGAATGGATGAGCTCTGATGGCAGTGAAATTCGAACTTGCACCCTTATCACAACACAGCCTAATTCAATGATGGCGGCATTGCATAACCGAATGCCCGTCATCCTGCCCACTGAGAGTTATGAGGCTTGGTTAGATCCAACCCCTCAACAACCCGCGGCCTTAGAGAAATTCTTAATACCGTATGATTCCGCCAAAATGACCGCCTATCCTGTTTCAACTTTGGTAAATAGTCCGCAATTTGATTCTCCGCAATGCATCGTGTCAGTATTAGAATAGTCTGATGCCCTTAAAAACATTTCTGAGTTCGCGGTTTCCCGCGCTCGCTTCGCGCGATTACGCCATCTTTTGGGTTGGACAATTTCTTTCGTTAATTGGCACATGGATGCAGACGACCACTCAACCTTACCTGGCTTACCGCATCAGCGGTAGCCCATTTGATCTTGGGTTGATCGGTATGGCGAGTACATTGCCTACCTTCTTCCTGGCTTTACCAGGGGGTGTTTTAGTTGAACGCTTCGATCGACGCAAAACAGTTATCGCGATGCAAGCCATTATGATGGTCCAAGCATTTATTTTGGCGATCCTTACCCTATCCGGCATGATACAGATCTGGCACATTATCTTGTTATCCTTCCTGCTCGGAACAGCCTCCGCAATTGAGATCACCGCTCGGCAAGCGATGTTCGTGGAATTGGTGGGGAAGGAAGCCTTACCGAACGCCATCGCGCTTCAGGCTACCATCTTCAATGCCGCCCGCGTTATCGGTCCCAGCCTAATGGCTCCTTTCCTGATCTTTATCAAAGGAAATGGAGAAGGTTATGCTTTTTTGGCAAATGCCATAAGCTATTTGATCGTTATTGGCAGCTTGTTTTTTGTTCGCACACCATTCAAAATAATCAGAGAAAAAACGAAGATCAACTTCATCGGTGACCTAAAGGAGAGCTGGCAATACATCAGCAGCACCAGAGCTGTCCTCATGATCATCTTGATGGCTGTGGTTGTGGGTTTTATTGGCTTCCCGATGTTACAGCAGATTCCGGTGTTTGCTCGTGATGTACTAGCTGTAGCCGGTGAACCCGAAGCGGATATCGCGACGCGTAACAGCTTGATCTTTACATTTCAGGGGATCGGGGCATTGATCGCGGCTTTCTCGTTAGCGGCTTTCAATCCTAAAGGAAAAGGCAAGTTATTGGTTGCTGGTCAGCTGATCTTTACGATCTCGATCATGCTATTGGCTTTTTCCAAATTTTTACCCTTTACGTTGGCAATCTTTATTATGATCGGGTTTGGCATGGTCTCGACTCTAGCCACTATGAATACCCTGATCCAGTTAGAAGTTCCCAATGAAATTCGGGGAAGGGTTTTCAGCGCGTATCTGTGGGGTTTGCAAGGAATTTCACCATTCGGAAATCTATTGATCGGTTGGATGGCGAGTGAGTGGGGCGTATTGGTGACCACTTTTATTGCTGGGGCTTCAATCTTATTGCTCATTGGGCTCATCCATCTAAAAACGCCTGAAATTAGGCGAATTGGAACGTGATGTAGCTGAACTTGACGAGGTTTTTTCGTGATGTTATGATGAAAACCTAAGGAAGTTGTATGGAAGATAAAAATAATAATTCATTAAGGGGGGATAATTTAGCCGGAAACGAAGAAACCAATCTAAATTACCCGCCAGAAATTAAAACCAAAAAAACCGGGCTGATAGAAATTATCACGAACCTTGGGTTGAGTGAGCAGGTTGCCCGATATGGAACGATCGTCTTTACCATTCTCATGGTGATCGGGTTGATCATTATCCTAAATGGTCTTTTCAAAGGAAATATCGCCCTTACCCCATTGACATCCGGGGTAGCTGTTCCCACACAAAACCCATCCACTGAGATGAAGGTGGCTGCACTGCCAATGATCGACCCTATTAGTTCTGGGGTTGTTCGCAAAGCCCAGATACACACCAATATTCCAGACCGCCCTCGGTCTGAGGTGATCCAATACACCGTCGCTAAAGGGGATACCGTTATTGGTATTTCAGAAAAATACAACCTAAAACCTCAGACGATCATGTTTGGCAATTACTACACCCTGCGAGACGATCCTCATAACTTATCCATTGGTACCGTCCTAAATATTCTGCCGGTGGATGGATATTATTATGAGTGGCAAGTGGGTGATGGTCTGAATGGTGTGGCAAAGGGGCTAAGCGTTACCCCTGAAGACATCATCAACTATCCATTGAATAACTTGGATGCCGCGACCATCGGCGATTTTGGCAACCCCAATATCAAACCAGGAACGTGGCTTATCGTCCCAAATGGTTTTAGAGCCTATACATCTTGGACAGCGCCCGTTGGCGTTACCCGAGAGAACCCAGCTACGGCAAGAATAATGGGAGCCGGCGCTTGTGAAGCGGTTGTGGATGGGGCTGTTGGTTTGGGTTATTTTGTTTGGCCGGCAGATAAGCACTTCCTTTCCGGTTTTGATTACTCGCCCGATACAAACCATCGCGGAATCGATATTGCCGGGAACACCGGCGAACCAGTTTACGCGGTCGACGCTGGTGTTATTGTTTATGCCGGTTGGAATGATTGGGGCTACGGTAATATGATCATGGTCGATCATGGCAATGGTTGGCAATCCTTATATGCTCACCTCAACAGTCTTAATGTTGGTTGCGGCCAGAGTGTTGATATGGGTTGGGCGATCGGAACCATCGGAAGTACTGGTAAATCGAGCGGATCGCACCTGCATTTTGAGTTGATGCATTCAACGTATAGCAAGGTGAATCCATGGAGTTACCTGCCCCCTCCTTAGGTAAAAAGAGCGGTGCCTTGCCTTGTCAGGGTAGTTTAGTTACGCTATAATACCCATTCTCAGTATGGGCTCGTAGCTCAGTTGGTTAGAGCGCATGTATCACACACATGAGGTCGGGGGTTCGAGTCCCTCCGGGCCCACTATACT
>CAIRYE010000249.1 GCA_903882765.1 uncultured Anaerolineae bacterium | reverse complement strand
CTTTGTTGGGCGAGTTCCTTGACTCTCGGCGAGATGTTTTCACTAAAGGAAAGCTCGATCACTTTTTGAACAAACCTCCCAAAAGACGCTTTACTATCGTAGGTCAATAAAAATTCGGGGGAAACCCTAATATTGGCAGCGGTGCTTAGCAAACCGATGCCTAGCAACCTTTTTGGAGAGTGTACCGCTAGCCATAAAGCGATAGCCCCACCCATAGAATGACCAATAACCACCGCTCGCCCGATTTTTTGAGAATCCATAAAGGCAAGTACCGCATCCGCTAATTCTGGAATGGATTGATGGCTGGGTTGGTCTGATTTTCCATGACCGGGCAGGTCTAAAAAATAAAACCGTTGATCGCGCGATGATCGAAGCTCGGCCGGCCAAGATAATGCGCTTCCACCGGCTCCGTGAATGAAAATTACTGGAGCTTTAGAAGGCAGGATGGCTTTTTCAACAGGAAAAGTGTTGTTCGGCATTGCCATAAAAAATTACTAGGTGGTTTTCGTTTTGTGTTGGTGATTGTGTAAAATGTTAGCCGCTTCATCGGAAAGGGGAACACGCAGATGAATAGTAGTTCCATTATCGGGTGCCGATACGATGTTGAGAACGCCATTTAGCATTTCTGTACGTTCTTTGAGGTTGATCAACCCCAGACTACCTCTTTTGTCATACGATTTATTCACTTCTGCTAAATCAAAGCCAATTCCATCATCTTTTACTTCAATATCCACAATATCACTATTTTCTTTTGTTGTGGTTATTGTGATCCAAACGTGTTCGGCGTTGGCGTGTTTTCGGGCGTTATTGACGGCTTCATCAATGATGAAGAAAATGACACCGCTTTTACTTAGATCGATGCGACTGGTAATTTTCTCATCAAGCTTGATAATTACGCTTTTATCGTACATTTCCTTCATCTTTTCGGCAATGGCTCTGACCGCGGCTGCTAAGCCCTCGGTTTCTAAGATGATCGGGCGAAGGGTGAAAAGCATATGGCGAATTTCTTTGGTGGTTCGGCGAGCTAGATCCTCTATCTTGACCAATTCTTCAGAGGTCATAACGGGATCTCGTGACAACATTCGGCGGGCAAGGTTCACGCGCATCGCGATAGCGGTAACACTTTGTGTGGGGCCGTCGTGAAGATCCCTCGCTAATTTTTTTCTTGTTTCTTCTTCAACTTCCGCGATTTTTTCTTTCTCATCTGAAATATCCTGATACAACTTGGCGTTTTGTATAGCGACCAAAGCTTGCCGGCCGACGATGCCTAAAATATCACAACGTTCCTGAGTAAAATACCCTTTTTGCGGGTGGCCGAAAAGCATAATGCCATAAACGTCATACCCACTGACCATCGGTAAACAGTAAAAAGAATTGCAGGGCGTGAAGGATTCAATTTTGGTCAATTCAGGGTCATTGCGGGTTGAATCAAATACTAAAGGTTGAACCACTTGCCGTACCTCGTTGAGAATTCCAGCATTTCCAGAAAACACGAGGAACTTGTCGTTCGCCGTTAGTTGCCTAGAAGAAGCGATCTCAAAAACATCATTTTTGTGTAATAAAACAACACTGACGATCGATTCAATACCGTCGGGCGAATTTGAACGGCCAGCCGGTGAGTCGATGGAGAGCGCATCAACGCTTAGGTCGAGTGCCGCGTCCAAAACGCGATTGTAACTTAGCATCGATGTGAGTGTGGTTGAAAGGTTGTAGATCGTTCGTATTCGGGTGGTTTCCGCGATGTGTTGTTTTTCGCGTTGCTGGATCTGCCAAAGTCGGTTTTTTTGGATCTGGTTATAAGAATATTGGCTAGTAAGGCCAAAAAGAAATCCATATACCAATGTGTAAAACATTGCAAAATTTTGGTTCACCGGAAGGGAAGAATCAATAATGTGAAGCAGTGCGATTGGAAAGGTTGTGAGAAGAGAACCCTTGAGGTTGTAGTATAAAGCGGCGGTTGAGATCGGAAGGAGCAAGATCAAAAACGTTGTTAGGGGAGAAGGATTGCTTAGGAGGGAGAAAGAAACCGCTAAGCTTATATCAAACCCTAAGCTGATCTCACGATGCCGAATCAACCGTTGACTTTGCCCAGCCATCCACATCTGGAACAAATTCCAAGCAACGAATAGGATCAATAACAAGTTGGCTGGTTGAATTAACTGACCAACCAAGGCCAAACTGATGGTCGTCCCAAGCAAAAAAATCCAACGAAGGGAGACTACATAAAAATCTACAATGAAAGGTGATTCGGATCTATACATTAATTAATTATAGCCATAATTTCCCAAAACCGTTATTAATTGGTCGATTTTTCTTTTAATGAAGTTTTTTATTAGGAATATTAGAGATTCAATTACTTTTTTCCCCCTGCCAACTCAATCCCTATTGGTATGTGACAGCGGGGTAAAAACACTCCCATTTTTTCTAAGGTAACCCCATGTTCGATACCCACCGGCTTTATATCCTTGTTGATGATTTGATTAAAGGATGTAACTTAGAATTTTCGTCAATGATCAGACCAATTTGACCATACTTTGCCAAAGCGCAGCTGAGGCTGTGAGAGGTTAACCAGAGTACCCCATTTTTTGAAGGATCGATCCATACTTCCCATAGAAGAGTTTAAGTTCCTCTTCTGAATACGATTCGCGGAATCGGCCAATTTGGCCTTTGAAGAAGTGGGTGCCTTGCTTGCCTTGAACGCTGCCAGTGGGTTGGTTTTTATTGGTAATTATTTGGATCTGTTCGTCAGCTGGGTCCAAACCAAGGAAAGTGATGATCTTTTTACCCTCCCCTTCGAAATCAGCCAGTAGGTCTTCGTACCTTGTTATGAGAACACCCGGAACTTTGTTCCATGCCTCCCAATCCCTTATATAGGGGTCAAAAAAATCCATTGCTTGCTTAAAATCAGTGAGGTGCGAGAAAGAATTTGCCCTGCCTTGTTTTTCCAAAACTCGTTGACCATAGTCGTGAGCTGATAACATAGCATCCCGTGGGTCACGGTAAATATATAAGGGGCGAATGAGTCCGATTGAAACGAAAAATCGCAGCCAAGGGGTTGGACCAGAATGGGCTTTGATCACGAAAGTATGCCCTAATAGGGCAGGTATTGAAACCATCAATAATCGACGAAGGCTTAAAACGCCAATATTGCA
The DNA here is from genome assembly GCA_903882765.1 of uncultured Anaerolineae bacterium. Taxonomy (GTDB): domain Bacteria; phylum Chloroflexota; class Anaerolineae; order Anaerolineales; family Villigracilaceae; genus UBA5195. The sequence goes on along the minus strand of CAIRYE010000249.1, from coordinate 9,360 downwards.
ATTTACTTCGGTGAGAATTTTTTGAAGGCCAAACTTTGAACGGATATCACGGGCGTCATCGCAGCCGGTGGTAGCCATTAATTCTTTAATATAGTTGTAATGCCAGCCCGAGCCGGCTCTGGGCATTCCGATCGCTAAAATGATCATGTTCAGTTAACCTTGTTTGAAAATATGCCGGTTAAAATTCCGGGCAGGATCCATATTTCTGGCATCGCGAGGGAGTCTTGAGAAAAGCATAAAAGGAATATTGTTACCATTCCAAACAGTCCAGCTGTGCCGATCCAATTGTAACCGCTCCTTTGTTCAGGGTCTTGCCAACGGATCAATTTTAGCGTGATCGAGATCATGTAAATGAGAAAGACAAGATAGATCGAAAAGCCGAGTATTCCGGTTTCAGCCAAGAAACGAACCAGCAAATTCTTGGGGTTGGGGAAAATATTAGTGCTTGGGCTAAGTTGGCTGGCGATCTCAGGGTTGCCGGCCAAGGCCCAATCGGGCATGTTCTGGTAGACCCAAAAACCACTAGCACCAAATCCAACGCCAAAAATGGGGTGTTCTTCAAAGGCGGAAAGACCGGCATCAATATAGGCAAAGCGTGGACCGAGATAAGCGTTTTGTAGGTAATCAACGATACTCTCCGCGTTGTTTTGTGCGAAGGCGGCGATATATCCCTTATCCGCCAAGAAGAAACCGGCAGAAGTGATAATACCGATGATCATGATCACGATCACAACTCGAAGCATTAATTTTCTAAGGTCAAGCTGTTTTTTTTGTTCTCGACGGAAGCCAAGCAAGAACCAGCGCCAAATTGACAGAAGTTGGGTTTTCCCAGTAAACAAGTAGGTGATCATGACCCCAACCAACACCATTGCCAAACCTGAACGGGAATAGGTGAAGAAAAGCACCACAACTGAGGCGGCTAATAGCAGCGTATTTAGTGGATCAATATAGTTGGTTATGGTGCTGATCACCGGGTGTTTGGAAAAAATATGGTTTTTCCAAGGCTTGAAGTTGTGGATAAAGGTCGCAAAAAGCCAAGGCAGATAAAGGGTTGCCAATTGGCCTGCTAACCAGCTTGGTTCAAACGCAAAACCAGAAGATCGTTTGTTTTTCACCAATCCCCGGATGGAAAACAAGTTTTGAATCTTATTGAGCTCGCCACGGTACCCTGAGTTCAAACCAACGAATTGGACCATCGCCCAGAATAGCGTTAGTACCAGCCCAACTATCAACCAGCGTACACTGAATTTAACATCCTCAACCGTTCGGTTCATCTCCACCGCGCTCAGGAAGAAGGCTACACCAACCGCTAAAGTGACAAGAGATCGAACGACTCGGTCTAGATAATTTACTCCGCCAAGATCCACGGGTGGGGTGATCCCGCCGATCGCGCTGGAGATCAGAACCGATAGAACAAGCAAGACCAGCAAATATACTCCGCCCGAGAAAGGGTTTCGAGCGCCTTTTTTGAGATAGCGTAAGCTGATCAAGGGGAGTAAGAGCAGTAAAGGATAGATCGCTAAGGGGCGTACTACAGTTCCGGCCCCTAACAACGGGATGTACTTAAAGCTAGTTATCGGCAAGCATACTAATAATGCTGCCCATAAAAATTTTGCCCAGCGGTCACGAAGTTCTTCAGTCACGCTTTCGTCCAAAGGGGGTTGCCTGCCAAAGTAGTGAAAGGAATAAGCCGAGCAACGCCCCCGCTACGATGAAATAAGCGGGCTGCCCGAGTTTTTCTACAGGAAGGTCATCTACCTGGCTGATCGAGATATTAGTTCCGGCGAGTAAACCCTTGCTCTGTTTTTCGAGATCAAGCTTTTCTTGCATCAAATTCTGATCTGATGGGGAGGTTTCTAGCTGTTTGTTGATGGCTTTTAATTTATTTTCGATCTCAATACCGGTACTGGCTTGTTCTGCAAAGGAGTTTGCCCAACGGCTGGCAAGATCCACCGCTTGGCGTGGCGTGGCCGCGGTTGCATAAAAGTGCCACCCGCCATCCTTGGGTTGGCTAAGTTCAATAACACCGCTGCGCAAGGATTCTATTGTCAGAGTCGGTTCGGTAACAACCGGCAAAAGTGTTTCATCTGCCAAGGCAAGTTCTTCCAATTTACGCGCTTCCCGTTCAAGAAAGTAAAAGATCTCATTATCAGGCAAGCCAGCCCAGGTTTCTTCAATATTAAAATCTACCACCACAGTAGCTTGGGCGCGATAGCTCGCCGGCAGTAGCAAGGATGAGCTACCGCCAAGCAGCGCGCCGATCAACATGGCAAATATCCAAATAACCCAGGTGTTCTCCTGAAAAGTTTTTTTCATATTAGCTTTTACTCAATTTTCTCGACCGATTCCAGGCGATCAACGGAGAGAGAAGTTTTCGGAGGTAATATTTTGCCACGATCATCGCGAAGAAACTGCCGCCATCACGATAATGCACTTTGAGCATTTCCGGCCAACAGCGGTCGTCCGCGGCGATGGTCTTAGCGTTGGTATGCAAACGAAAGTTAGCCCATACCTTGCCGGGTAAATGCACGATTTTGGTCACCTTTGCGAGGCGAACCCATAGGTCATAATCCATGGCAAAGAAGAAGTCAGGGTCTAGAGGTCCAACCTTCCGCCAAAGCTCTGCTCTAAAAAAGGCGGATTGTTGCGGGATATGAACGTACCCAGTACGCAGTTTGGCATAATTCGTTTGGGCGGATGGGAAGGTACCGATCTTGTTGCCAGATACATCAATAAAATTGGCATCGCCATAGACCAAACCTACCTCAGGATTCTTTTCAAAAAAATCTACTACTTCTTTAAAAACTCCCGGCTCATAGGTATCGTCAGAGTTGATCCATGCAAAGATATCACCGTTTGCCTTTTCAAAACCCTTATTTAAGGCATCGGTTTGCCCATCGTCCGGTTCAGAAACCCAGTGAGATAGTTTTTGCTCATATTTTTTGATAATATCCACCGATCCATCTAGAGAGCCGCCATCCATAATAATGTACTCAATGTTGGGATGATCCTGCTCCAAAACGGAGCGAATGGTGGCTTCGATGAAGCGGGCTTGGTTGAAGGAAGGGGTAACGATAGAGACACGCGGGGTATTCATTCTTTCTTGTTCTCCACATCATAGATCACATACCCGTCGCCTTCGGCAAAAACGGGGTACCTTTCCAGGATCAATTGCTTGATCTCCAGTTGGTCATCGAGTTTACTCATTTGGGTGACGACAATATACTTTTTTCCGGCAACTTTTTCGTCAAATTTCTCAGTGATGTCGATCTTCCTGCCATCCAATGCTCGTAGGTTCAATTCTGCGTCATCCAGCCAGGATTCCACATCCTGCCAGCCCCAGTAGGCCAAGCGGTATCCATAATCTTGCGAAATGGTCAAAACGGTTCCGGGGTTTCCAAGTTTTTCACCGATCGCTGACCAGTAGCCAACATCTGACCTGTATTCATTACGGGCCAATTCAACGCGGATATTCCAGAGTTGAATAACTAGCAGGGCTGTAAGAAATACCCCCAGAAACATCTTTGGAACAATATTCGTGCTGTTCTTCGTGATATTTGCCGCGAACATTTCCACAACCGGCGCGAGCGAGATAGCGACGATGGGGATAAGGAATAGTTGGTAATAATCGTGGCTGCTGATGTGATAAGCAAAGGTTAGCCCATAGAGGACATACCCGATCCATAACCCTATCAATAATTTTTTGGCTGGACCAGTAACTATGAGTACGCCAAGGAGTGCAACAAAAAAGGGGGTGAAACCAGTAACACCTTCCACCATGTTCTTCCACCTGAGGTATAAAGCTGGGTCGAGCCATAAACCTGGAAAAAAGCGGAAGGCGAATTGTTGGCCGAGGAAACCGGCGGCGAAAACACCGTAAAGGGTGTAAATTCCGGTTGGCAGTACAGATAAGCCGGCAACCGCCCAGGTTTTGAGGTTTTTCACATGAAATTTGATTCCATCTACAAAAAGAAGGGCGAAGATACTAAAAAAGATGGGGAAGACCGATACATTTTTTACTAACAATGCCAGACCATTGAATAGACCCGCGGCAATCGCCCATTTCCAATTCTTGGTTTCGATCCAACTGTAGGTAGACCAAACCCCGAACAGGATCAAGCTCACCATCAACGGGTCTGGCTGAAAAACTCGGCTGGCTATGGCGGCATAGGGCAGGAAGAAATAAAAACCTAACGCGAAAATCGCCCCTGTCCACCCCGCTATTTTTCGAGAGAGAAGCAGTACGGGTAATCCGGCAATGATCCAGAAGAAGATGGAATACAATCGGGCAATCGCTAAATTTTCCCCCAGAACGAGGTAAGTATAGGCGGTGAGTTGTTCAATAATGGGGGGTTCGATCACCTGCGTGGCTTGCCACTGGCGAATCGCTATTTGGGCGTGTTCGTTGGTTGCTGCATCTGGCAACATGGAGTAATACATACCGCGTGCTTTAAGGGCTGAGAACAATTGTCGGGTTGGGGCAAAATCGAGTGGGAGGTCGGATAGGTCATACAGACGGATGCCGATGCCTAACACAAATAGCATGACCACTGTGAAAAAGATCGATGCCTTTTTCCCAAAATACCAATCAAAATTCTCAGTTGAGTTTGTTGTCATGAAATTTCTTTCTTCGTATTTTCTTATACAGATTTTTGATCGAATGAAATCCTAATAAGGATAAGATGGCAAAGCCGATCCTGCGTATCTCCTTCAAAGCGACCGATGGATCAATTATTATAGCTTCCCAATAGGCATTTAGGGCTTGGATGACATTGTTACCCTCAAGCAAGTAGTACGCATTGAAGCGATGAGCGCCGCTGAGGATCGCTTTTTTGTTTTGAGCAAAGAGGTTTTTGTACTCGGTTGAATCCTTCATCCAATCAACGATATGAAAGGCTTCTTTCCCGAACTCGCTGGTGTGGGCAACGTTTTTCGCTTGGGGGTGGTACCGGGCGGCCGCCAAAACCTGCGGGATGTAGTATATCTTCCCTTGGAGAGCGATCTTGAGCCACAAGATATGATCGAGCAGATAATGGTATTGTTCATCCAGATAACCGGCTTTTGCCAACGCTTTTCGCCGAAAAAAGACCGCGGGTTGGCTGATGATATTGAATGCCATCAGATCCGCAAGTTCGTATTGCTTGAATCGTTGAATATTGATGGTATCGCCACGTTCATCGATGGAAAGAACATCGCCATAAACCAATACAACATCTGGGTTTTCCTCAAAGACTTTCAGGACGCGCTCGAGGGTATGTGGAAGATAGACATCATCCGAGTTTAGCCAGCCAACCAGCTCGCTGGCGGCAATTTTCATACCCTTGTTGATGGCATTCGCTTGCCCAGTGTCTTTTTCGCTGACCCATGCGCTGATCTTGTCCTGATATTTCTCGATAATAGAAACACTCTGGTCGGTCGACCCACCATCGATGACAAAATACTCGTCTGGTAGTGTGGTGGAGGTGATCACTGAGCGTATTGTCTGTTCCAAAAACGCGCCTTGATTAAAGGAGGGGGTGACGATAGAAATACTCATTTGATCGGTTTCGTCAGGTCAAACAATATGAAGGTGTTCTTTTCAAGGATCACCGGGAATCGTTCGCGAAGGTACACGAGAAGCTCTGGTTGGTTTGCCAGCTCTTTAAAATCGGTGATGAGAAAAAAGGATTTTTGATCAGCTAACTCCAAAAATACCTTGTCCAACTTTTTGTATTCGGTAGAAGACGGCCATAATTCTGTGTTTTGCCAACCATAATATTCCAACGGATAACCGTAATCGGTTGTGAGAGAGATCAACCCGGGTTGGTGTCCAACGGTCTGCCCAATTTCTTCCCACATCGCTTTTTCGGTCTGATAATTATTCGTTTTTAAATTTACCACTTGTAATGTTGTTGCGAAAAATACGGAAAGGGCAATGACTAGCAGCACTCCGCCGTTAATGGTTTTTTTTTCGATACCTAAAGATGCGAATATTTTAGAAGCGAGCTGCCCAAGGAAAAGCGCAATGATAGGGATGAGCGGCAAGCTATAGTAATCGTGGCTAGAAATGTGGTGGGCAAAAGTAAGCCCAAAAAGGACGTACGCCGCTATCATGCTTGCAAATAAGATCTTCTTCTTGCAATCCGCTAACAGGAACGCTCCAGTGACCCCAAGCGTCGCAAACAGCAAGGGAACAACGTTATCGGCAGTGATAAGCCATCGCAGGTAAAAGTAGGGGTCGATCCATTTCTCAATAAAAAAGCGATCACTAAATTGTTGCGCTAAAAATGGATCAACAAAATAGCCATAATAAAAGTAAATACCCGCTGGTAATACCCCCAAGACCACGATCAGCCACATCTGAGCTTTTTTAAGAGCCTGAAATGTTTTGCCATTGGCGATCAGAAATCCGAGCGAAACAAACACGATGAAAAAAACAGAAGTAAATTTTACGAAAATTGTGAACCCACCAGCGAGGCCGGCAAGAACTGCCCAAGCCCACCCTTCGTGACGGCACCACTTTTCAAATGCCCACCAATAAACGATCAATAACAGGATCATCAAAGGGTCGGGTTGAAAGGCTCGGCTTGCTAAGACGCCATAAGGCAACAATAAATAGAATGCCACAGCAACCAAAGAACCAAAGGAGGACTGCGTTAGATTTTTGGATAGTTTATAAAGAAAGATCGCGCCGATAAGCCAAAAACTCGCTGAAATTGCGCGTGGAAAGGCGGTGTTTTCCCCATACAAGGCGTACAGCTTGGCGGATGCAGATTCGATCAACGGTGGTTCGATCACCGCTTCGGTTTGCAATTGCCTTCTAGCGATCTCTTTTTGCCAGTCAGGAATGGTTTGATCTTGCTGAACATAATAAGCACGCGCCTTAATAGCCCCAAAGAGCTGGCGGGTGGGGTGAAAATCCAATAAGGGGTTCGATAAATTGGTGTAACGCGTGAATAGCCCGGCGAATACCAAGAACGAAGCGATCAGAAGGAAGCTGAGGCGGGAATCGATTTGAGGAAAATGGAAAGGTTTTTTGTTCACGATTTGATGGTACTGTTGAAGTCAACTTTTTCGAAGATCTGCAGCTTTCCACCAACCGTGGCATCAACGATCTTGCGGCCAGCGCTTTCGATCGCCTGCCGTGCCATTTTATAACCGATCTCGGAGGTTTCCAGATCGGGCAATTGCCATCGGAACCCTTTACCAAAATAATTAGCGGAGAAGTGGTTGGGGTCATCCCCTTCAGAAGTTACGGTGGTATTCGGTTTACCAATGGCGTTGTAATTATGGTCAACCCCCAGCAAGATCAGTTCATCAAACCCCATATGGAAGGCCAATTGGATGGTCACGTAGGTAACAGTAGCGCTTTCCCATACCCTGCCGCGCACATCTTTGGAGAAGCTGGGTGCGTCGTAGGTGGTATAAAGAAAAGTTGGCAGTAGAGCAGGGTCTAGGTTAATGCCGGGTTGCTCAAAATGTTTGCGGGAACGCCATGTAAGGAATTTTGGAATATCTAAGGCTGCCAGATCGCTTGCGGTTTGCTCGATCACTAGGTCATTAACCACCGAAAGAAAGGTGGTTTTGAAACCTAGTTCAGGGAACATTAAGTAGATTCGGTTCATTCCAAAGGTGATCTCGTTTTTAAGCAAGCTTAAGTCTGTGTTCTTCAAGCTCGGGCCGTTCCCAATGATGAAGGCCCGTTTCCCTTTGTATTGGTCTTTATACTGCCCCAATCGTTGGATCGAGTTTACCCGCCAAGGATGCAAATAAGCGGCTGGCAATTGCGGCAGATCGCGCAATCCAATATAAGTATTGCGGATGAATGGCCAAAGAGGGGAGCTTTTCAGGCTTTTGGTCATAGGTTTATTCAGTGCTCAATCTAGCGGTAGCGCCGCCATCCACAACCATGGCTTGGCCGGTCATGAAGGAGGATTGGTCGTTATCTGCCAGAAAGTAGATAGCGGATGCGATCTCTGAAGGTTTGCCGATGCGTCCATTGACAGTTTTCTTAGCGAGGTTGTCCAGCCGTGATTCGATATCTCCATGGCCAACGTGTCCGCGGCCAAGGCCGGCACGCAGCATGGGGGTATCTACCGCGCCAGGTAATATCGCGTTCACGCGGATATTATCGGGGGCAAATTCAATGGCTTCGGCTCGTGTTAGAGCTAATAAGCCGCCTTTGCTCGCCGCGTAGGCGGCAATGTTGGCAGAGGTTTGCACGGCATGTACCGAAGATACATTGACGATCGCGCCGCCGTTGGCTTTTTTGAACAAAGGATAAGCTAATTTCGCGAAAATAAAGGCGGATCGCAGGTTGGAAGCAAGTACTTCGTCCCATTCAGCGATGGTAGTTTCAATGATCGGTTTTGCTACTTGCACCGCGGCGTTGTTTACTAGCGCGTGGAGCATTGTGGTGGAAGCGCTAACTTGCGCGAACAACGCCTCCAATTCTTCCGGTCGTGATACATCGGCTTGGATAAATTTTCCGTCAACAGGGAAACCCTCCCCAAAGGGATATCGGTCTACGCCTATGACATGCCAGCCATTTTTCGCGAACAACGCTACTGTGGCACGGCCAATACCACCGCCGGCGCCAGTGATGAGAACATTTCGGTTTTGCATAATTGGTTAACTTTCTTCCAGATCGCCGTAAGGGATTTCAAGCCCATCGAACAAGTTCTTGATGGTATTGATGTGAACACGTTCCCATGCGGTAGGGCTGGAGTTGGTGTTATGTGGCGCTAGCATGACGTTGTCCATCAATAATAATGGGCTGTCGTGCGGAAGCGGCTCTACTTCAAAGACATCCAACGCTGCGCCGGCGATCTTTTTGGTTTGCAGGGCTTGCACAAGGTCCTTTTCGTGGACGATTGGACCGCGGGCGGTGTTGATCAGAATGGCGTTGGATTTTGCTAAGCCCAAGGTTGTTTCGTTGATCAAGTGGAATGAGGTTGGATTGAGGTCGCAGTTGATCGAAATATAATCGGAGCGTTGCATTAGGTCTTGAAGCGACACCATTTCAATGCCGCTCTCAGAAATGAAAACGTGGTCGATATCGACAATATCGGTTCCAAGCACCTTCATGCCAAAAGCGCGTGCTCGTCGTGTTACAGCTTTGCCTATGTTGCCAATACCAACGATGCCAAGAGTTTGTTCACTCAAGGTCTTACCGCTGATCTTTTTCCATTCTCCGCTCTTCATAGCCTTATCCATCCATGGCTGCTTGCGTGAGAAGGCTAGCATATAGGCGAGAACAGAATCAGAAACGGGTGTGGTAAAAGCATTTAGCGTGCGGCCAACGCGAATGCCAAGACGTTCGCAGGTAGCGGCGTCGATCGAATCGATGCCGGTTCCCCACTTGGAAATGATCTTTAGCCT
>CAIRYE010000248.1 GCA_903882765.1 uncultured Anaerolineae bacterium | reverse complement strand
CACCATCGTCACCACCTTCGCCCCTATCCCCGAGCCAACAAACGCCATCGCCGCCGATGGCAAGATCACCTTCCACGGGATCACCAGCTTACGCGAGTACTGCGCCACCGCGGTAGAAGTGCCCATAATGGAAGCAAGCTTGTTGGTGCCAAACAACATCGGGATGGGAAAGGTAGGCAGAATTAAAAGCAAAGCCGGCAGTTGGATGAGTCCTCCACCGCCGGCAATAGAATCAATAAATCCCGCGAAAAACGCGGCAACGCACAAAAACGCAAAGCTGATCGCGTTAGGCAACGGAGCTTATTCCTGCCATTCCAATTCGTGATCGCCAATAACAACCGTATCACCTTCGTGAATACCGGCCTTACGCAGCGCGTCCTCAATCCCTAAGATCTCCATCAACTTCTGGAAGCGCCGTAAAGAACCGGAGTGCTCGAAATAAGTCATCTTAGCGGTACGCTCAATGGCTGCGCCAGAAACACGCCAAACATCACCATTCTCGCGGATCACCTCAAAGTCCTTAATATCATCCTTCGGTCGGTACACCGGCATCGGCAGGTCAGCATCCGCCAGATCAGGGGTTTCAGCCAAACGGCCGAATGCCTTCATCAATAGCTCGCGGGTTTCGGTTCTGGCCATAGCGCTAACGCTCAGCAGGTCGTACCCGCGTTTTTTGAATTCTTTTTTAAGGGTCTTATACTTCTCAACCACCTCAGGCTGATCCATCTTGTTCAAAGCCACGATCTGTGGTTTTTTCGCCAAGTTGGGGTCGAACAAAGCCAGCTCGCCATTGGTCTGCGAGAAATCCGCCATCACATCATCCGAGAGCCCGTTCAGCAAGTGGATCAACACACGGGTGCGCTGAACATGCTTCAAAAAATCATGTCCCAAACCTACGCCCATACTGGCACCCTCGATCAAACCAGGAATATCCGCCATCACAATATCGGTATCGATATCGATTCGCGCGACACCCAGGTTAGGCTCGATCGTAGTAAAGGGGTAATCAGCGATGCGTGGCTTAGCGTTGGTAAGCGCGGTAAGCAGCGTGCTCTTGCCAGCGTTCGGAACACCAATAATGCCAATGTCCGCGATCAGCTTCAGCTCAAAACGCAGCGTCTTCTCTTCGCAAGGTTCACCCTTCTCGCCAATATGCGGAACCTGGTTTCGAGCCGTAGCATAATGCTGATTGCCTCGGCCGCCACGTCCGCCCTTACAGATCATCAGGCGCTGGCCCTTCTCCACCAGATCACCGATCAGATCGCCGCTATCCGCGTCAAAAATCACCGTTCCAGGGGGAACAGGGATGATCAAATCTTCCGCCGCCCGGCCGCTCATATTATTAGGGCCGCCGCCTTTGCCATCTTTGGCAACATAGCGCATCTTGTGGCGATACTCTGAAAGCGTATTAAGAGTTTCGCGAACTTCCAGGTACACATCGCCGCCCTTACCGCCATCGCCGCCATCAGGGCCGCCACGTGGTACAAATTTTTCGCGGTGAAAGTGAACCATACCATTGCCACCATTCCCCGAACGCACATAGATCTCTGCTTGGTCAATAAACATTATCAATTCCTTTTAAATGAAAAGGGGATTATACCCTGAACATTTTATTTTACCATTGACCCAGCCAACAAGTGACCCAGGTTTTCGCTGGTAATAAGTTTTTTCACGTTGGAAAATTTGTTGAAAATCGTAATTCAAATCTTAATATCGATGAAGATTTAGGATTTTGCTCAGTGTAGTAAATGACGCAGAATATTGTATAATTATCAAATACTAATGACTAGCGATAAATCAGTAAATACAAATCTTAATTTTGAGAGGGCCAATCACAAAACACATGGAATTGTCATTATTATCTGAGAAATTTAGTAAATTATCCTATTATAAAAATGATGAATTGAATCCCATTCCGAAATGGATAAATTTTTATCTGCAAATAGGCTTAAAATTATCTTCATTTAATTCAAGCGATAAAAGTTTTGTTTTTTCGATAATAGTCCCCTCCCTACCTTTTGTTAGTTCCTTGATTTCAATCGGCATGATACTTGGTAAATTTTCATCCGGCGACACAGAAACAGACGATCAAAAATTTAATTATTTTTATCATTTGCCCGAAGAGAGTATTGTATATGTGT
>CAIRYE010000247.1 GCA_903882765.1 uncultured Anaerolineae bacterium | reverse complement strand
GCAAAAAGTGACCCCTCTGGATCAGATCACCAAGCTGCATCTGGGTTCACGGCCATCGGCACGGAAGGTTGGCACCAGCGTCCGAAGTATTCGGGCGATCCCGTGGGTGTTCTCGTGGATGCAAAGCCGCTTTAATTTACCTGGATGGTATGGGTTGGGCAGTGGACTTTCGGCTATTGGTGATCTAACCACTTTACAAGAGATGTACCAACGCTGGCCATTTTTTAATACCTTGCTAAACAACGCTGAATCCTCTTTGTTGAAGGCGGATATGAGCATTGCCAGCATGTACACCCAATTGTTGGCGGATGAGGATGGTGGGAAGGATCTGTTCAACATCATCAAAACAGAATATGAGCTAACTTGCTCGTTGGTGATGAAGATCAGCGGGCATATGAGCTTGATGGAATCTGAGCCGATCACCCAAAAAGCGGTTGAGCTCCGAAACCCATATATTGATCCCCTCAGCTTTTTGCAGGTTGAGTTGCTGAAACGGTTGAGAACGATGACCGAAGAAAATGAGCAGACCCAACTTCTGCGCGAGGCGGTTATTTTGACCATCAACGGAATTGCCGCGGGTTTGAAAAATACAGGCTAAAATATTTTACGGGAAGCAAATTCGATGCAAAAAGTGATACTTCGTGGCGGCGGTGATCTCGCAAGCGGGATCGCCATTAAATTGATCAGGTGCGGATATAAGGTGGTGATCACCGAATTGGAAAAGCCGCTCTCGGTGAGGCGGAAGGTTTCGTTTTCTGAGGCTGTCTATGATGGCGCGATCACTATTGAGGGCATCACCGGAAGAAAAGTTGGGAGTGCCTCAGAGGCATTGAACATGCTAGAGGGGAACGATATACCCGTTCTGGTCGATCCCAATTTGGCTATTCTCAAAGAGGCTACCTTTAGTGCCTTGATCGATTCACGTTTAAAAAAATCGGAACAAAACTATTTTATTCAAGATGATCTCTTCATCGTGGGTTTAGGACCTGGGTTTTCACCAGGTAAAAATTGCCATGCCGCCATTGAAACCGAGCGAGGGCATACCCTTGGACGAGTTTACTGGACTGGCACTACCAACGCTGATACCGGCTTACCCGAAGGCGACGCGCGCCGGGTGTTTCGCGCGCCTTGTACGGGTATTGTGCGAGTGATCACGGATATTGGCGCTACTGTGCAGGCCGGCGAACTAATGGCACAGGTTGGAGAAATGGATGTGCATGCCCCGATCAGCGGCGTGATACGAGGGATGATCCGGGACGGTACGTTGATCCAGAGCGGGGTAAAGCTGGGGGATGTTGACGCCAGAAATGACCCAAGCTATTGCACCACGGTTTCGGATAAAGCCTTCGCGGTTGCCGGCGGCGTGCTGGAAGCGTTGATCGTTCACCAAAATAGAAAAAATGCAAGCTAAAACGTCTTACCTCTCGCACGCGCTACGTATCGAAAAAGGGCAGGCGGTCGCTTTTGTTGGCGCAGGGGGAAAAACTACCAGCATGTTTGAAGTGGCGCGCGAACTTGCGCCCGCCATTGTTACCACCACCACGCACTTAGCCAGCTCCCAAGATGTTTTGGCAAACCGCCATATATTAATTTATGAAGATACCAACATCGAGCGTATGCTCGAGGAAGATCTTAGCCATGAAGTGATCTTAGTGACGGGACCATTGAATGAAACCGGGGATCGGTTGTTGGCCCCAACAGAGGATCAGATCAAACGCATTTACACGTTTTGTAAAGATAAGAATATTCCTTTTCTGATCGAATCGGATGGCTCGCGGCGGTTATCGATGAAAGCGCCTGGCCCACATGAGCCAGCCATACCGCCTTTTGTGGACGTTGTGGTGGTTGTCGCGGGTTTGTTAAATTTGGGAAAACCATTGACGGAAGAGTTCGTCCACCGGCCAGAGGTGTTTTCAGCGTTGAGCGGGTTGAGCCTAGGCGACACGATCACCCCCAAGGCTTTGGCAGCTGTACTGAATCATCCACTTGGTGGGAATAAGAATATTCCTGATACAGCGCAGAAACGATTGCTGCTGACCAACGCCATTACGGATGTTGAACGCGCGAATGGCGGCGAAGTGGCTGATCTATGTACTCTGACCTTTGATGGAGTGGTTATTTGCGCCTTAAACCCCATGCCAGGGCTGGTTTTTGCCGTAAAGGAAAAGATCGCGGGCATTGTGCTGGCTGGGGGGGCTTCGAGCCGTTTTGGGGCTAGTAAATTGCTTTTGGAGTACGAAGGGAAGACCTTTGTGAAGCGGATCGCTGAAACCGCCTTGTTGGCTGGGTTGGATCCCGTGATCGTGGTTACCGGGAAGGATGATGCAGCGCTGAGGAAAGCGCTAGCAGATGTTTCGGTAAAAATTGTCCACAATGAGCGATGGATGGATGGGCAGAGTACCTCGGTTAAAGCCGGTTTGGGCGAGCTGCCTTCGACGTGTGGTGGGGCGATCTTTTTGTTGGGTGACCAACCGCAGATCAGCAGCGAATTCATCCAGGCTTTGGTCGAACGACACAGCCGAAGCTCATCGGCGGTGGTCGCGCCGTTGGTTGGCGGGAAACGAAGCAACCCGGTCTTGTTTGACCGCAGCACCTTCCCTGATTTCAGTTTGCTGGAAGGGGATGCCGGCGGGCGGCAATTATTACCTAAATATGATGTCAATTATTTGGAGTGGTTCGATGGTAAGATGCTGATCGATGTGGATACAGTGGAAGATTATCAGCGCTTGATCGAGTACGACCAAGAGGATCTGGATGACTGAGATCGCCGCACTCATTTTAGCGGCGGGGTTATCAAAAAGAATGGGGCAGCCAAAGATGTTTTTACCGTGGGGCAACGTCACGGTCCTCGAAAAAAGCATCGAGACCTTTACAAAGAGTGGTATTCAACAAATCATCGTTGTAACGGGGGAAAATACTGCCGCTGTACAGGAACTTTTACATCGAACTACCTCGGCGGGAAATTGCGAAATTCTATACAACCCAAATTATGGCGATGGGGAAATGGTCAACTCCATCAAAGTAGGACTTTCAGCTGTAAATAGCATGGCAGGCGCCGCTTTTATCGCGCTAGGCGATCATCCTCAACTTGATCCGATCATTCCCGCTAGGATGCTTGAAGCTTACGAAAAACAATCCAGCGATCTTATCATCCCGTCTTTTCAGAACCGGCGCGGGCACCCTTGGTTGGTGGGGAGGCCTTTGTTTGGGGCGATCTTAGGCCTTGGACAAAACGAGACCATGCGCACCTTTATTCAAAATTACCAGGATTCCATTCATTATATTGAAGGGAATGAAAGTATCCTAAAAGACCTAGACACCCCTGAGGATTATCGTCGCGATAAACCTTGAAAACCCACTGCTAGCGTGCTATTTTTAATATAGAGAAATCATTATCAGAAGGAGGTCTATCATGACTGACTGGTATGAGATGATCGATAGTATACAGCGCGCTATGGGAGCGATCGAAAAAGCACATTCGGTAACGCTTGAGCTAAAAGATAAAGCGGATGCCGCGAGTGTAAAAAAATTCCACGATGAAATGATCACCCTTATGCATCACTTGGAGCAGATGCAACAGATCTTGGCTCACAATGATACTTATTCCTTTGATGAACTAGCTGAGGCGTTCTCTAGAACGATGGGAAACGACCATTCTTATCATCGCATAGAACCTTACGACACTAACTAACCCAAATAGTGTTTTATAATTCAACCTAACAACAGCACGGGAAAAATCCGCGCTGTTTGTTAATATGAAAAAACCGAAAAGTCACAGGAGCCCCACATGAAATATTTTGTCATTGTCAATCCAACTTCAGGCAGAGGTTTAGGCGGAAGATCCATTCCGGAAATTAAAGCACGGTTTGATAAAGAGGATTGCCAATACGAATTGGTAGAGACAACGCGTCGTGGACACGCGCTCGAGTTGTCTGAAAAAGCTGCCAAGGGCGATTATGATGTGATCGTATGCGCGAGCGGTGATGGCACCATTAACGAAACCATCAATGGCATGATCAAGGCAAATGGACTTGGGTACCAGAAAATGGCCTTTGGAGTGATCTCGATCGGTACCGGCAATGATTTCGCGGGCGGTGTTGGAATTCCGACCGGCCTACATGAAAGCATGGATATCATCTTTAAGAACCAAACCAAAATGATCGATATGGGATGGGTTAAGGGCGGAGATTTTGCGGATGGCCGGTATTTTGGTAATGGCATTGGCATTGGGTTTGACGCCGCTGTTGGCACCTATGCTGAGAAGATCCGTTGGACTCGCGGAATCTTGGCTTATCTTATTGGCGTTATTCAGACCGTTTTCTTTTATTACACCCCTCCCACACTCAAATTGGTGATCGATGGAAAAGAGATCGTACAAAAATCGCTGATGGTATCAGTGATGAATGGAAAACGTATGGGCGGTGGTTTCAAGATGGCGCCTGAGAGCAAGATCGATGATGGTCTGTTCGATCTGTGCATCGTTGAAACGGCTTCTAAACCTCGCATTTTCGCAATGATCCCTCACTTCCTCAAAGGAACCCAAGGTGGTGAAAAAGAAGTAAATATGACACGCGGAAAACTGATCACCATTGACGCGCTGGTTGGTGATTTCCCCTGCCATGCAGATGGCGAGATGATCTCCTTTACCGCTTCGCACTTGGATGTAGATCTTTTCCCCAACAGCTTTAAGATCATTGCGTAGGGTATTTCTTTTATGCCTTTCTTAAAAACTCCCGTAACACTGATCTGCAAATTAGGGATGAGCATTTTGTGTGATATCGATTCCCCAGAGATGAGCAAGGTGCCGATGAATGGCCCGTTGATCATCTTCGCAAATCACACTGGCACTGTGGAAGCGCCTATAGTTTATACACAGCTATATCCACGGAAGAAGATCACTGGGTTTGGCAAAGTTGAGATCTGGAAAAACTCTTTCTTAAGCTTTATTTTTAATTTATGGGAGATCATCCCTGTCAATAGAGGTGAAGGCGATATGGCTGCCCTCAAAAGAGCCTATCAGTCGCTTGATAATGGCTATATCTTTGGGCTAGCGCCTGAGGGCACGCGCAGCAAGGACGGAACATTGCTGCGCGCCCATGGCGGCATGGTGATGTTGGCTTTGCATGGTGATGTTCCGCTGCAACCTGTGGCGCACTGGGGCGGTCAAGATTTTGGCAGCAATGTGAAAAAGTTCAAGCGGACGAAGGTGACCGTTCGGGTTGGTAGGCGTTTTCGATTGAACACAGAGATCGAGAAAGTGACCAAAGAAGTACGACAAAAGATGGTTGATGAAATGATGTATCAATTGGCCAGATTATTGCCAGCGGAATTTAGAGGCGCGTATTCGGATCTAGAAAACGCTACCGAGAAGTATTTGGTGTTTTTGGATTAGGTCTGATATTTATTATCGATAAAAAAAGGTGTTCCGTTTTTCGGAACACCTTTTTGTTTGAATTTCTCTATTGCTCTTCTGGCGAACCAGCGCTGAGCAAGGGGCCTTCGGCTGGAACGGTTGCCGGCCTGCCTAAGGGCATTGCAGGACGGTTGATCTCGGTTTTGCCATCGGGAGCGAAGATCATCCCTTTCAACAAAGATTTTTCCCAAACACCGCCACCCAAAATATCATTTCCTTTGGCGTTGGCGTCCGCTCGGTTTGAGCCGGCAAGAATGCCAGCGTAGGTGCTGATATCCATGCTTTTGTAGGCGGGCAGTAATTGGCTATTGTGGCAGGTATTGCAAGAAGCCGCCCCATCGTACCAAAGGTTTGGTGTGAGGAATAATTTTTGAATATCCGCCGCAAAAGTTCCAACACAAGCTGTACCCTTTGAATCGGTAAACTTGAAGGGGTCTGTTTCTGGATACCCGGCATCTACCCAAGAGCCAATGAGCTGAACCGCCGTGATCTTGCATTTGGGGGTTGAATCAGCCGCATTAGCCCCAACCTTCGCCACTGGCAACGAGGCTGGAGGGAAGGGAGGAATGGGGGTGCGAATCGCGTCATTGTATCCGGTGCAGGTGTTGTTGGTTTGGCAGCCAAAAAAATAGAGGCTAAACGACCAAACGATCAACATTACTGGCAGCCCGATCAATACGGTGTAAATAATTTTTTTTGTACTATCCTTCATTTTCTCTCTCCATACTTAAGGGGCTGGTGTGGCTTTGAGCGTTCGGATGTAATTGACCAAGTCCCAACGGTCGCGAACGGATAGATCCTCGTTGAGGGCTGGCATATGAATTTGACCACCAGCGCCTTGAATACCATTCGAAATTGTTAGGAATAAGGAACCATCTGGTTTGGATTGGGTCAACTCGGAGGTGAGGTTCGCTGGCGGAAAAACCAAAGCACCAGCAATTACACCTGTACCATCGCCGGCAGCGCCGTGGCAATGGGCGCAGGTTACGCTAAAAATTAATTTACCGCGTTCCACCGAAAAATCATCTGAAACCACCGGGTTTTCTGGTACGCCTTGGCCAGCGATGTAGGCAGCGCCTTCGATCGGAATGGATCTGGCGGCTACGGGGCGGGGTGATTCCATCGGTTTGTAGGAAGGTTGGATCTCCATGAAGGTGATCCAATCGAGCTTAATCACATCCATAGCGAACAACATTACAAACGACCCGAGTACGCCAACTACAGCTAGTACAACCGCTAATCTTTTGTAGAAACTCATAGTTGGTGTGCCTCCGCTTGTCGCACTGATTCCGCGCCGACATTTGTGAGCGCTGAAATTATTTTATCTTCATCGTCACCGAGACAATCGATCAATAATGCGATCTTACCATCACTCACTTCGGTTACGTATTCTTTGGGCTCGTAATTGGGGAACTTGCTATCCAAAAACACACCTACGAAAGTACTCAATAGCATACCGAGCATCGTTAATTCAAAGAGCACGACAACGGAGGGAGGGCCTGATATGATCGGCTGCCCGCCAACGTTGATGGGGTAGCTGATAGGTGTCCAAAAAGCCAATAAGCCTCCGAGAACAAAGCCAACAACCGCACCGCCAAACGCGATGGTGGGCACATGAGAGGGGTGTTTCTTTCTGCCCATCATGGCTTCGGTGATCGGCAAACCAGAAATGACATCAACATGATCATCCTGAATACCGAGCTCTCGCAGGGTTTTGATACCAACTGCCGCCGGATTTACATCCGGAAAAATCGCTAATAACATCTTTTTATCAGTCATAGGTTTACCGTTATTCTTCCAGATCGCTGATCGTGATAATGGATTCGTTACCAAACTTCTTTAAGCTGTGTGCCATCTGGCCTTCCTGAACTTCCCAAACGGGTACCAATGGGATGATACGGGAGGCGAGCATATAAAGAAGGATGAACAGTGCCAAAGTACCAAAGCTTAGAGGAATTTCGACACCGGGTTTATAGAACTGATAGGTGAACGGAAAACGGTTGATGCTGAGGGAGGTTGGAACGATGATGTACCGTTCGAACCACATTGCCACGTTCACAAAGAAGCCAATGGCGAACAAAGCTGTTGGGTTGCGGCGAATGGATTTGTTCCACAAGGTTGCCCAGGGTACAGCAATGTTGAAAAACAACATTGCGAGCCACATCCAGCCAACCGGGCCTTCTTCGTGAAAGTGAAGGAGCAGGTCGGTCCACTTATCGCCGTTATACCATTGCACTAGGTAATCGTTGAAGAAGAAGTATGCCCAAGCCATAGAGATGATCAACATAAGTTTGCCGAGAGCGTCTAAATGTTCGGGGCGAATGAAGTATTTCATGTTCTTCATGGTGGCGCGAACCACGATGAGAACCATTGCCACCGCGGAGATGCCTGATTGCAGGGCGCCGATAACGAAGTATGGGCCAAAGATGGTGGAGCTCCAACCGGGGCGCATGGCGGCTGCGAAGTCCCATGAGACGATTGTGTGAACCGAGAACATGACGGGTAGGATGGCGAACGCGAAAAGGTTCATGGCGAAACGCAGGTGCGCCCATTCGCCTTCGGTGCCACGGAAACCGAGCGCTAAAACACGATAAAGGCTTTTTCTCCAACCAGTAGATCGGTCACGCGCCATTGCCAGATCTGGAATGAGCGGCATAAACAGGTACATGGTGCTGGAGAGAAGGTAGGTATTGATGGCTAGAAAATCCCAGGCGAGCGGAGAGTGGAAATTTGGCCACAGACCGCGTTCATTGGGGTAAGGCATAAGCCAATAGGATAACCAAACACGGCCCATATGCATAAAGATACTGAGGCCGGCTTGCACCAACCCGAAGGTGGTCATCAATTCGGCGGCGCGGGTGAAGGGGCGGCGGAATTCAGCTTTGAAGACCTTGAGCAATGCGGAAACAAACGTACCGGCATGGCTGATGCCGATCCAGAAAACCGTATTTACCAGAAAAATACCCCAATAAATAGGACGGTTGATACCGGCAACGCCTAGACCGCTGGTGATCATATATCCCCAGTAATAGCCGAGGCAGATAACAACGACTACCGCGAGGAAAGCGGCGACCGCCCAAAATTTCCAGGAGGTTGTTGTCATTGCTTCCATGACCATGGCATTCATTTCGCCACGGGGCCTTGGGTCAAGCATCAAGTGCTCCTCGCGAAGATGAGCTTCGTGGTCATGCTCTATAGGATGAGCAAAGGATTTGGTTGAATCAGCCAGTACGGCCATAGGTTTTCTCCTCTTCAAGGAAGGTCACTCTTGGCAGAGTGCCTAATTCTTCGATCAACTTCACCCCACGACCGGCTTTGGAGAGCTTGCTAACCTTGCTTTCTGGGTCATCCAAACGACCAAAAACGATAGCATCGGCGGGGCAGGCTTGGGCGCAGGCGGGTACTACTTCACCGTCTAATAATTCGCGGCCATCGGCTTTGGCTTTATCTTGCCCTTGGTGAATGCGCTGAATACAGAAGGTGCATTTTTCCATAATGCCGCGGCGTCTTACCGTTACATCGGGGTTAAATTGGTTAGGTAGAGGTTCAGGGCGCTCGTAGTCACGCATATTGAATACTCGGGCGACGTAGGGGCAGTTGTTGGCGCAGTAACGGGTACCCACACAACGGTTGTACACCTGCAAATTGAGGTCTTCGTTTTTGCTATGAACAGACGCAAACACCGGACAGACTGGTTCGCAGGGGGCGTGGCCGCATTGTTGGCAGCCGATCGGTTGGAAGGGGGTAGCCTCAACTTCGGGATATTCTCCTTCAAAGGTGTGTTCAACACGTAACCAGTGTAGAGAACGACCGTAACCGGAATCTTCTTCGCCAACGAAAGCGATATTATTTTCCATCGCGCAGGCGGCTACACACGCCTGGCAACCTGAGCATACGTCCATATCGATGGACATGCCCCAAACGCCACTGGTTTCTTCCCAGTTTGCTTTTACTTCAGGAATGTTATGATTTGCCATTATCCATATCTCCTATCAATTAGTGCTCGCCAAGATCGCGCTCTAATTTGGTATATCCTTCCATACGAGATAAAGGATATTTCTTGCCAGTTTTTTCGATCTTTACTTTTTGGCTCGAATAAACAAGATCACCTGCCTCGTTTACTGTGGACCCGAAAAGATCTGCTGGGTTGGCGCCTCTGTTTGAGGCATATCTGCCATAGTTTTTGTGACCTTGGCCGAATGGGATCGCTACAACATCTGGACGAATCGCCTTGTACACCAGTACAGAAACCTCGATCTCGCCGGCTTCCGTGATGACCTTCACTACTTCATCATTCGCAAGGTTCATCTCTTCGGCAGTCTTGGGGTTGATCTCGAGCCAGGTGTTCCACATTACGGTGGTAGCGGGGTCGGGAACTTCCTGCAGCCAAGGTTTGTTGGCGCCTGCTTCGGCTAGGATGGGGGAAAGATAGGTGTGCAGGAACAATTCGCCTTCGCCGATGGACAGTTCGGTGGAGATTTGCGGAGCAACATCGAGTGAACCAGCGGATACAGGGGCTGTGGAGCTGTTCGAATTTTGCCACCAACCGCCAAATTGTTGGAAGGAAGCCCAATAAGTGGGGAGATCCGCGCCGTTGAAGTAGCCGTCGGCGGCTTCCATCAAAGGTTCAATTTTGGCTTGGATGAATTCAACTTCATCCTTGTAAGGAAGGATGGCTTTACCGCCCGCTTTCGCTCCGGCTACCAACAAAAGATCAACGGTAGACATCGTGTTGTAGAAGGGAGCAACTACCGGCTGAGCGCCTGAAAGAATGGGAACCAAGGTATTTGTTTTTACTCTTTGGTACCCAAACGATTCGAGGGCTGAGTGATCTGGCAGCACCACATCGGCGATGGAGGAGGTCTCATCGGCATAGGTGGAGAAAGAAACGATGGTTTCAACGTTTGCTAAGCTGGCTTCAAAACCGAGGGAGGCTGGGAATTCGAAGACAGGATTAAGCCCGTGTACGAAAAGGGTTTTTACTTTGCCGGCGTTGATCTTGCCTACCAGATCTTGCAAATCTTTGTAGGTAGCACTGCTATCCATCGCGGGGATAGCGGCATCGGGGGAGAGGTATAAACCGCCCGGTTTGCCTAAGTTGTTTACCAGGACATTTAGATTGAGAGTTGAAATGACCGAACCCAAGCCGTTGGGCGCGCCAGAGGCGGTGGCTGGGGGAATGGCTAAGGGCGCTTGGGCGTTGGCGAAAATCGTGGCTAAACGTTCTAAGGTTTCCACCGAAACACCCGAGAGGGTTGAAGCTTCTTCTATATTTACAGATTTAAAGGCGACGGGGGCAGAACCGAGTTTGGCTTCCGCGACCAGTTTGCCGATGGCACTGGCAACCAAACCTTCGGTGCCAGGGGCAACCGGAATCCATTCGTCGGCTTTCATAGCGGTTTGCGACATACGCGGCTCGAAAACAACGAGATAACCGCGTTTATCACTGCCACGCCTGAATTTACTAAAACCACGTGTATTGGCTACCGGGTTTTGCCAGGTTTCTAAAAAGCCCGCCCCAAAGGAGTAGGTAACATCTGAATTGGCTAGATCGAAATAGAGGGGATTCGTACTGCCAAATACCGTTTTGGTGGCTTGGCGAAGGGTAGCTTGCGATTCGAAGAGTTCGAAAGCGCTGAAGCGAATTGGCTTTGGGGCACCGATGGAGGCGCAAAGTTCTACCGCTAGATCGTAGACGTGATCATTGGCGAGACCGGATAGGAAGACAAGGGAGTTGGGATCGGAGGTAAGGGCATCGGAGACGATCTGGATGGCCGCTTCCCAATCTATGGCGGTTAGGGCTGAATCACCACGGGTTCTTGTTCCTGGCTCTTGAATTCGGTCGGGGTTATATAACCCGTGCAAGGAGGCTTGACCGCGGGCGCAAGTTTTACCCAGATTGACTGGGTGGATGGGATTGCCCTCCACTTTGATGGCACGGCCTTGCATAGTTCGAACAACGATACCGCAGCCTGCAGGGCATTCGCGGCAGGTGGTGGCGTAGTAAGTGCTTTTACCGTTGTAGTTATATTCGGGCATTTTGGTGTAAGGCTCACGGGTGGTATAACGCGAAGCCGGTCCACAGCCTGTGATCGCGCTGGTTACCGCGATCCCCGTTCCAGCTAACTTGATAAAATCACGCCTTGATAATTTTTCACTCATTTATTTTTCCTTTCAACACAA
The DNA here is from genome assembly GCA_903882765.1 of uncultured Anaerolineae bacterium. Lineage (GTDB taxonomy): Bacteria > Chloroflexota > Anaerolineae > Anaerolineales > Villigracilaceae > UBA5195. Next base: position 14,704 of record CAIRYE010000247.1, on the reverse strand, counting down.
CAAAATCCACCATCACTGAATTCTGCCTGTGGAGGTTTAGTAATGGCATGTGCCGCAATCCAATAATTTGGCTTGCAAAACAGGGTCGTTTGCTGATTTTTTGGTGTGGCAATCGATACACCAGCCCATGTTCACGGTCTGTTCAAGAGTGGCAACCGTCTTTTTGCTCATATCACCGTGGCAGGTTTCGCAGGCTACGCCTTTGGCAACGTGGGGTCGGTGATTGAAATGAACAAAATCGGGCACTTGGTAAACCGGCACCCATTTAATGGGTTTGTTGTTGACGGCGTAATCGTTTAGTTTTTGCAACTCGATCGGCCACTCAGAGACGGGGACAACCGGATCGAAGTACTTCTTTAGTTGTCCGTGGCAAGCCCAACATTTTTGTTCGGTTGGCAAACCTGCTGAGGCTTGTTTCCAAGCGCCGGAATGGCAATACAAACATTGGATCTGCAAGTTCACGTGGCGATTGTGCGGAAAGAGGATCGGTTGTTCTGGAGGGATCTGGGTGAAATAAATACCCACCAGGCCAGCGCTGAAAGCTACCAGTACAAACACAAGGATAGCTATCTTAAAGGATGGATTTTTAATAAGGTCTAAAACTTTCTGCATAGTCTCTCCTGCTTTTTTTTCTTTCAATACAACGTATACAAAATTTTAAAATGCGAAAAATAATAAAAAATTCAGAATAATTCACCTATTCTGAACAACAAATTGTTTATAAACCTCATCAGGCGATTCGAGATAATTAATTAGCCTGAATTTGAGTAGTGATGTAATTCTGTAAAAAAAACAGGTTCTGCATATTGGATAATTACAACCGAATTGATGAGAATATATTCTATCATTGAAAGAAAAAACTTCATCAAAAATATAACCCGCTTGAGGTGAATTCGTTCTAAAAAATCAGATCAAAAGCTAAGATCAGGAGTACCCAAGCCATATTTTTAGAACTCGATTATACTTTTAGAAAATTATGCTCTTTGATGATATTCCTTTTTGAGAATGGAAAAATTGGGTGAAATATATCACCCGTTCAGAACCCTTACCTATGAGCAAACTAATTATTATCCTTATCGCCGTATCAACGATCTTCCTGCTGTTATTTATCGGAGCACAGTTAGACATCTTTTCCCTTAGTGATCCTACAAATACCACTGGTGTCATTCTGCCGATCAATTCTAGCGCATCATTAGGAAACACCGATGGCGTGATTATTATAGCGGCGTTGGCATATCTATTGATACTGATTCCTATCATATTTCATTTTTGGTTTGTTAAAACCACTAACAAAAAATAAAAAAACTCGCGTAATAAAACGCGAGTTTTTATTTTCTCAAAGATTAACTTAGGAGAGGGTTGCGTTCAGAGTAATCTCAGCGCCGGATAATACCTTTGAAACGGGACATTTTGCCTTGGCTTCAAGGGCTATTTCCTGAAACACTTCGGTGGAAACACCGGGAACGACAGCGATGGTGGTTAGTTCGATCAAGCTAATGGTAGGGCCTTCGGTTAGATGTACCTTGGCTTCGGTTGAAATGCTAGTAGGAGTGAAGCCAGCCTTTGTAAGAAGCGCGGAAAGAAACATCGAATAGCAACCCGCGTGGGCAGCTCCGATCAATTCCTCAGGATTGGTGCCATTACCGGTTTCGAACCTAGAGGCATAAGTGTAAGGACCTTCGTAAGCGCCATTTCCAACTTTCATTGTTCCAGCGCCATCCTTTAAAGTTCCATTCCAAACAGCTGTTGAAGAGCGAGTTGTCATTATAAATACCTTTCTAATATTTGATGAACAGTATTATATCCCAAATTGGATGAGTATTGTCCAATTAAATCTTGTCGTTTCCCATAAATTCTTCTGAGGTGGCATGGCCAGGCTGGCTAATACCTTCCTTCTTAATCACTTTCAGCAAAGTTATGGCCATTATTTTTAGATCTAACCAAAAACTTTGGTGGTCTACATACCATACATCCAATTTGAATTTTTCATCCCAACTAATGGCATTTCGCCCGTTGATCTGGGCCCAGCCCGTTAGGCCAGGCAGCACATCGTGGCGGCGATTTTGCTCCACGTTATAACGGCTGAGGTACTGAACTAGTAAAGGTCGAGGTCCGACGAAGCTCATTTGACCTAAAAATATATTTAGTAATTCGGGTAATTCATCCAGGCTGAATTTTCGCAGGAAATTGCCAAAGGGCGTGATACGAACAGAATCTGGCATATCAGTGCCATCGCTATTTTTTGTTTGCGCCATGGTTCGGAATTTATAGATATTGAAAATCTTGCCGCGGTACCCGGGACGAGGTTGTGTGAACAGAATCGGCGCTCCATTAAAAAGGAGAACCAGCGCGGAAAGGACCAATAGGAGCGGTGATAAAAGAATAAGTAGGACGGTGGAAATTACCAGATCAAAGATACGTTTCATAATTTATGCAAATTTATTCTACCAGCATTGAGTATAATTTAATTTATAACAAGGAGCAGCTAATGAATGAAAGAATTCTGATCATTGAAGATGACCCATCCATCTCCAAACTATTACAACGTGGTTTGGCTTATGAAGGCTATAACGTGGAGTGTGCTCCGGATGGTAAAACCGGTTTGGTAAAGGCACGCGATAACGCTCCGGACCTGGTTGTTTTGGATTGGATGCTGCCAGGGTTGGATGGTCTGGAGGTTTGTCATCGGCTGCGTATGGGGGGATCGATCCCTGTGCTGATGCTGACGGCTAAGGACACTGTTGAGGATCGGATCCAAGGATTAGATGCTGGGGCGGATGATTATATGGTCAAACCGTTCAACCTCGATGAATTATTAGCTCGTATTCGAGCACTTTTGCGAAGAACACAGACCGATCGTGTACAAGGGCTGAAATTCGCTGACCTCAGTTTGGATGTTGGAACCCATGAAGTTTACCGGGGTGATAAGCTCATAGCCCTTACCGCCAAAGAATTTGAACTGGTTGAGTTATTTCTGCGACACCCCCGGCAGGTAATGACGCGCGAGGTCTTATTTGACCGGGTGTGGGGGTACGATTTTGGCGGGGAATCGAACGTGCTCGAGGTATATATTCGATACTTACGGCAAAAATTGGAAGAATCCGGCCAACCTCGGTTGATCCATACTGTTCGAGGCGTTGGTTACGTTCTCAAAGAAACCCCTTAAAGCGTCGTTGGAAATTCATTGTTCACCTCATTATCTTTACGGACACGGCTAACACTCCTCAATACCACCTTGCTTGGCGGAGTGATCTTATTATTTGGTATCGTCATCTATCTTCTGATCAGCCGATTATTGCTCGATCAGGTGAATAACACCCTCAATCAAACTGTAACTGAAATTATCAACAATTCCAAAGTATCCAATGTTGGCGAATTGGATGTGATCACCTTGCCCACGCTTGAATTGACCGCTGGTGTTTATGTTCAATATTGGGATCGCGCGAACCAGCTTAAGATGAGTTCCCCTGGTATTCAAAATATCACCGTTCCCCTCGACTCGGCGGGTTTTAGCTATAACACTACTGTAACGAACGATGTTAAATTGAGCGATATACACCTGAGGGTTTTGTCGGTTCCTCTTTTCGCTGGTGAAAGGCAAGTTGGGTTGCTGATGGCTGGAATGAACCTCAACTTGATCGATTCTATTCAACGATCCCTGATCCTGATCCTCATATCGGTGACGTTGATCTCGATGGTGTTCCTCTCTTTCGCATCGTGGCTAACGGTGAACCGCTCGCTGGAACCATTGACCATGCTTACCGAAACAGCGGAGCAGATCAGCCAAACTCATGATCTTTCCCGACGCATCCCAGAGGATTATTCTCCGGCAGATGAAGTGGGTTCGTTGATCCGTACTTTTAATAACACATTAGCTCGGCTGGAAACGCTTTTTACCGCCCAGCAACGTTTTTTGGCGGATGTATCGCACGAGTTGAGAACTCCGCTGACCGTGATCAAAGGGAACGCGGATCTAATTCAGAAATTTGGGCCGGATGAAGAATCCATTTCTACGATCAAAGAAGAGGTCGATCGGCTGACCCGAATGGTTGGCGATCTTTTGTTGCTCGCGCAGGCAGAATCTGGCAAACTGGCGCTCACTTATAAACCGGTAGCGTTGGATGAGTTGTTGATCGATAGTTTTCAGCAGCTGAGGGTATTGGCAAAAGATAAGGTGGAATTAAAACTGGTCGAGATCGACCAAACCATGGTGAGCGGGGATCGTGATCGCTTAAAGCAAGTGTTTATCAACTTGATCTCAAACGCGATCAGTTATACCCCGGCAAACGGAACCGTAATTGTAAAACTAGTGAAAGGTGAGGGTATTGCTCGGGTGACCATTGAGGACAATGGTCCGGGTATCGCCTCAAAAGAGATCGACCATATTTTTGATCGTTTTTATCGGGGAGAAAAATCGCGGACGCGATCGAAGATCGGCGGGTATGGTTTAGGGCTTTCGATCGCGCAGAAGATCGTGGTGGCACATAGTGGGAAGATCTTTGTAGATTCAGTTGTCGGTGAAGGTACTACTTTTATCGTTGAACTTCCACTTAGCTAAGTTTAGTATTGAGCCGCGATCGCTTCACTGGCTTTTTCACATAGGGATGTGCCTCCAGAGGAGAACCATTCTTCCAATCGAGGTGAATTGGTTTGAAGGTCGATCGCATCTTGGTAAATTCCTGAACCCCAATAGGCGTAATCAATCGTTTCATCCGGCCAAAAGACTTCGCTCGAATCCATAATTCCGATACCTCCGTTGTAACCCGCAAAAGCGTAATAAGGAATCCCATCAGCATATTCGAGAGAACTTGCTAGATACCCTAACCCTCTCAGCGCGTTTGTATCGGGGTCAAAGGGGTCTTCGTAATCGTAAAAGTGGAATGGCATAACTTGAAACAATCCCATCGCGCCAGCGCCAGATCGCGCGTTTGGATTACCGCAGGATTCGATCTGAATGATGGTGGCTACGATATTGGGGTCTAATTGGTTTTCTTGCGCCCATTGCAAGATCTTCGGTTCCCAATGTTTTACTTCGGGTGAAAAAAAAATTTGCGATCGAAGACGTACTGGTTGTTGTACTCTTTTCAGGGGCATTGACAGTGATGTAGAGGAAGATCCCTAAGAAAAAGACCAAACCTACCGAAACTAAGACCGGGAAAAATGGTCCAGGCAGAGGACCTCGAGCTGGTGGTTTCTGCCTGGTGGATGTACGTTTTCGGTTGCGCTGGTCGAAGAGTTGGTTCATTTGAGTGGGTGGGTTAGTCTGAAGCGCTCTTGCCATTGAAATTGTGGTAACTTGGTTCCATTGTTTGCATGTAAGCTTCGTTAGCTCGGCTTACGGGTTTGTATTGGGGTTTTACGGGTTGGCCGCTTCTGAAGGATGTGTTGGACGCGGAGGCGGAGTAGCCTTGGGTTGCTGGTACATTATTGTAGCCAATTGGGGCGGCTCTTCGGTTGGAAGGCTGAGAAGCTGGGGCGGAAAAAAGTTTCTCGCCTGAGGCGGTGAAGCTTCCGATGATCATAATGCGGATCAACCAAACCATTACGGCAACGAAGACGGGGACCACTTTCTGGATCGTTTCACCCGAAAAGATGGTTGAGCCTTGGCTGACATGGCTGCTGATAGCGATGGTAACACCCCACCAGGTTAGGGTGGCGTTCATTCCGGCGGCAAGGATCCAAGAGCCGAAGAGGTACCATACTTCCATTGGTTCTTCTTTGGTATCAGATGGGGAGAATAATTTGGCGACACCCGCAAAATCGATACCGCAAAAGGCGAAGGATAGAATGGTGGCCCATTTTAATCCGGCGAAGGTAAGACCGCCGAGGACATCCACTAAAGCGAATTCAGTGGTGCTGAAATTGAAGATCTCAAAAGCGATCAGAGCGGCGAATAGCATTAAACCGAAAATTGTATTTTTGTTTTGAGCGATCTTTTGAAGATTGAGTTCAAATTTACGAATGCCTAAAGTTGTGTTCATTTCGTTCTCCTTATTCAAAATAGAAATATTGTTCTATGTAAAACTATTATAGAACAAACATTCTAATAATGTCAAGGGGTCAATTTGAGCAATTTTGTGCTTATTCTTAGGGGGGAGAAGTGAAATAGGATAGGTTTAGTGTCAACTTTTCTTCATTCGATTTGCATTTTGGGAATTCTTGTTCTATTTTTGGTATAGGTAAATAGGTATTTTGTTCTACTACTAAATTGAGAACATAGGCGGGCTGGTTTTCTTGAAGGCAAGGAGAGATCCAGCGAATTGTAAATACCTGATTTCCACCATCGCGAGCAAGTAGTACAGTATCCGAAGTCTTCGCCTCACCGGTAAACGAGATCAAAAACTGTGAGTCCGTAATATCTGTCTTTTCGTTGTTCAATACTACGATGGTGGGGGGATCCTTTAGGACGCAATCGGTTTTGGAGGTATTGCTGATGGTAATGCCTTGTAAAATATCGGAATCCACCTTGATCGAATTGGTGCTGGCGATCAGATCTTTTGATTGGCAGAGGTTCGTGGTTGTGGAAATGTTCTGTGGGTCGGCGGTCGTTTTTGATATACACGCGGTAAGAAGAATAAGAAAACAGAATGTTAGAAAATAGAATTTTTTCATAATTAACCTCATTTTAGAACTTATAATTGACTTATGGAAAATACTATCGAACACTACATCAAGCTCATTGAAGAGATCAATTTACACAATTATCGATATCATGTTCTAGATGATCCATTGATCAGCGATATTGAATATGATACCTTATTACGCCAGCTGCGAGCAATTGAAGGGCAGCACGCGGACTGGATACGTCCGGATTCACCTACCCAAAGAGTGGGGAGTGTGATCTCAGATAAATTTACAAAATTAGCCCATCCAAATCCGATCCTTTCCTTGGCAAATGCTTTTGGTCGGGATGACGCCTATAGTTGGTTTGAACGTGTAAAAAAGATGGACGAGAGGGTGGCGAAAACTTCCTTTGTCGTTGAGCCAAAAATTGACGGTCTCAGTGTTGTTCTTCATTATCAAAAAAATGTTTTTATTCAGGGTGCTACCCGTGGAGACGGCGAGATCGGGGAGGACATTACCGAAAACCTTCGAACCATTAATGCCATACCGATGAAAATACCGGTGCTGGCAAACGGATCTGGAGCAAAGAACCTGCTTGCGAGTATTCCCGAAACACTAGTGGTTCGTGGTGAAGTCTTTATCAACAATAAAGACTTTGAAAAGATGAACAAACAACTGGAAGAAAAAGGGGAAAAAACTTACCAGAACCCGCGAAATACCGCGGCTGGCTCCCTGCGACAGCTTGACCCAGCCATCACGGCGAAGCGACCGCTGACCATTCTTTGCTATCAGATCGTGCATCACGTTGGCGGTGAAATACCGCAAACTCAATGGGAGCTGCTGCAATGGTTGAAGGCGTTGGGCTTTCCCGTTTCTGATGCGGCGCAAAAGTTTGGTACGATCGACCAAGCCATTTCCTTTACTGAGAGTTGGGAGAATGGGCGAGACAAACTTGGTTACGAAGCCGATGGTATGGTGATCAAGATCGATGATCAAAACTTGTTCAACGACCTGGGGTTTGTGGGCAAAGATCCTCGAGGCGCGATCGCTTTTAAATTTCCGGGGCGCGAGGTTACTACTCGATTAAATGGAATCGGTGTGGCGGTTGGTAGAACCGGTGTGCTTACCCCCTACGCTGAGCTGCAAGCTGTGGAGATCAATGGGGTGATCGTAGAACGGGCGACGCTGCACAACTTCGATTTTATTCGCGACAAAGATATTCGCGTAGGTGACAGGGTATTGATCAAACGAGCCGGAGAGGTGATCCCTTATGTGATCGGCCCAGTGGTCGACTTGCGAAATGGATCGGAAAAAACCTTCGAAATTCCAACGGTATGCCCGGAATGCGGGCAGCAGGTGGAGCAATTTGAGGGCGAGGTGGCTTGGTACTGCATCAACCTAAGCTGCCCGGCACAGATCTTGCGAACGATCGAACATTTTGTCTCGAAAGGGGCGATGGATATAAATGGGATGGGAATCAAGATCGTTGAGAAACTGATCGAGAACGATTCGATCAAAGATATTAGCGATATATATACCCTCAACCGAGCTGAAATTATGTCCGCTCTAACCAAGCGGGACCGCAAAACAGAAAACGAACCGCCTGGAAAGATCGCGGAAAACCTGATCAACGCTATTGACGCCTCGCGAAAACAACCGCTATCCCGTTTTATTACGGCATTGGGGATAAAGGGGGTAGGCGAAGTGGCGGCAAAAGACCTAGCGGAGCATTTTGGATCGATGGATGGGCTGGCTGCCGCTTCGGCGGCTGAACTTCAAAACATCGAAGGGGTTGGGCCAAATACCGCTACGGCGATCGTTGATTGGTTCGACTTGGAACGGAATCAGATCGTTTTGAAGAAGTTTCAGGCTGCCGGCTTGTGGCCTGTGGTTGTTCGGAAAGAACAAAAAGAGGGCGTTGCTGTTTTCGCGGGGTTGACCTTTGTTGTTACTGGTACGCTTCCTACATTATCGCGCGATCAGGCTAAGGAATTGATCGAATCGGTTGGAGGAAAAGTGACGGATTCGGTGAGCGCGAAGACCAGTTACCTAGTACTTGGAGAGAACCCCGGTTCGAAATACGATAAAGCAGTAAAATTGAATGTTCCGATCCTTTCAGAAGAAACTTTGAATGATTTGATCAAAATGAAGAACCAAGGATAGGCTCCATGAAAAAAACTGTCGCAGTTTCCCTGATCATCGCGTTATTCGCGGTGGTTTTATCAGGTTGTAAAATTAGAGACGCAAAGGCCGGCCCTGATAAGCTTGTTCGCATGTGCAAAAATTCGAACGAGTTGTTCACTACTACGTACTCAAAATTAAAGATCCCCGATAACCTACGTCAATTTGCTCCTGTGAAATCGCCAGAAGATTTTAATGTTGGGAAATTTATTTTGTCATTGACAACGCTGGAAGTAAACGAAGGATTTTTAGTCGATTACGTGTACCAATACCGCGGGATAGGCGCGCAACCTTTGCTTTACTCCCTGCCAATTTCCCAGAAGCCCTTTACGAATGAAAAAGAATTCGAAACCGGTAAACCATTGGACTTTACCTATGGTATTGAAACAGATGGCACCGAACTAGGCTTTTTACAACTGGCGATGTTCAACGCGCTTGGACCGAACTTCTATTTATATTGGCATGCCGGAATCAACGACGATGTTGTGCTTTGCGATATCGACGATGTTGAAGCGGTTCTTGATAACCTCGACCAAATGGAGTTTGGTAAAAAACCAGATCTTTTACAAAAAGCCCGAGCACTTACTATTCCAGATATTGAACCAAAGGTGAAATTTATCGAGAAGGATCGTCAAGTAAAAGTATCGATGCTTATGTTCACAAAATGGGGTGGTTTTTTCCGCCGTACCTATACCTTTGAACAAGGCTTCCCTCACAAAATCCTCGATATGATCGATACCCCCTTGATCAACTACGATTGCGGCATCAAGTTTTAGCGGGTGGATAAAAGAACCCAAGCATGATTTACTTATCAGTGGATCACGGAACCAAAAATATCGGTATTGCCATATGTGATGAGTTGGGCATAGCCGCCCGCTCCTTATGTGTTGTACCTCACATATCCAAAGAAGCCGACGCGGCTACCATAGCAAAATTGGCGGAAGAAAATTTGGCCGAAATGATCTTGGTAGGGATTTCGTATAACGAAGATGGCGATCCAAACGACGCCGGACGACGTGCGATGAATTTTATGGCAGCACTCAAAGCCGTGACCCCGTTAGACGTTATACCTTGGGATGAAACACTTACAACTCAGGATGCCCGAGCCTATAAGATAGAAATGGGTGTTTCGAAAAAAAGAAGACAGGGTCATCACGATAGCTCGGCCGCGGCGGTGCTATTGCAGGATTATTTAGATTCCCGGATCAAGAGAAATTTATGACTCGAACAAAAAAGAACAAACGAAAAATGTATATGCCCGCGCTGGGATGTTTTGGCGTGTTGCTGCTGCTTGCCGCGGTTGTTGTGTTGGTTGTGTTTATTATCCCGTTGATTGCGATCGATCAATTTGGTTTGCCGGCGGAAAACCTTAGCCCGATACAAAAGATCCAGTATTCGGCAAAAGTATTGTTGGCAAAAAACGATCTGTTGTCGGTTGCCTCAGAGGCGGAAGCCTCTGTGACCTTTAAGATCGAACCTGGTGAATCCGCCTACCTTATCGCGCAAAACCTGGAATCAGCCGGGTTGATCCGCTCTTCAGAAGGGTTTGTAGCGTACCTGACTTATTCCGGGAAAGATATTGGGCTTCAGCAAGGTGAATTTTTGCTGGACCGCGGAAAAAACTCGCTCGAGATCGCTGCCGAACTGCAGAACCCGATACCGACCAAGGGCAGGTTGGTGATCTTACCTGGTTGGCGATTGGAGGAGATCGCGGCGAGCATCCCGACATCTGGCTTAGAAATGAGCCCTGAAGATTTTCTGAACGAAGCCCGAAATAGCTCGCGCGAGTTTGCTTATATACCTGTAGGAGGTTCGGTGGAAGGTTATTTACTGCCGAGTGATTACACCTTCGAACGGAATGTATCGCCGGCGGAGATGATCGCGGTGATCGTGAATAGTTTTGAACAGGTGATCACGCCGGATCTGATGGCTTCTTTCGAGCAACAAGGTTTAACCGTAGGCGATGCTGTGATCCTGGCATCCATCCTTCAGCGTGAAGCGATGGTGCTTGAGGAGCAGCCGATGATGGCATCGGTCTTTCTCAATCGGCTGAATATGGGGATGAAGTTGGATTCGGATCCCACCGTTCAGTACTCCGTGGGTGTGCCGGGTACTAGCGATTCATGGTGGAAGGTGCCGTTATCGAAGGCTGATCTGTCAACTGATTCCGCCTTCAACACATACATCTACAGTGGGTTGCCGCCTGGGCCGATCTGCAGCCCTGATATTGATTCTTTGAGCGCGGTAGCGAACCCTGAATCATCGAACTTTCTGTATTTTCAAGCAAAATGCGATGGGTCTGGTTACCACAACTTCGCTGAGACCTTCGAAGAACACGTATCGAATAGTTGTAATAATTAGGTAAAAAAAGAGGCTTTCCAATTTGGAAGCCTCTTTTTTTCTTCTTTTGTTGTTTATTTACATTTCAAAATAATCAAATTCAACCATTTTGTCCTTGGAAGCGCCAAGAAGCTCCATTAGTTCTACCGCGAGTAACGCTTTCTTTTGGGCGTCTATGCGGCTCCAAGTACGGCTTTTTATTTCGAGGAAGTACTGTTTGCCAGATGTGCTGAGCTGGTCGACATTGATAAAAAATTGTTCTCCCTTGAATTTGACTGACCAGCGTAAGCGGTCTTTTTCGACCTGTTTTTCGGAGGCGGGTTTGAAGTATTCTCGGTAAAAGCGGAATGGCTGGGTCGCGGGTGCCAAGAACCTTGAGCGGGAAAGCAACGCGTCGCCGGCAAATTCTTCGTGGGTTTCGCCAAGCAAGGTAAGGCGGGAACGAACTTCGGATGTCTTGCCAGCCTCGTCTACAATATCGTCTTCGCGATAACGCAGCCAACCTTCGGCTGGGGATTCAAAGCTGAAGTAGGTATCGTATTGTTTGTAATGTTTTTTGTAAAGGATCGGCAGCTTGTTTTCATCGATGGCGGCGATGATCTTCTTTGGATCATCGATCTGAACTTTTAGCTGCACTTCAAAGCTCTCGCTTTCGGTAGAACCGCCGAGCGCGATCAGCTTGGATAACACCGATTGTTCCCTTTGGATCAGGAATGCGTCGATCTTTTTCGCGTAGGCATTGGCTTGTTCCATCAAAACCGCTTCATCGAGGGTGAGCAACTGTTTGGCTTGCATCAACCATTTGCCATTGACCATCACATCGGTTACATCGGTGGATTTGGCGGCATAAATGATCTGAGCATAAACGCTGTTGGGGTCACGGGTAAATTTTGGGGTATTGTGTACAACGTTGGTTTCGAGAAGAATTAGGTCGGCCCTTTTGCCGGGTTCTAATGAACCGGTGATGCTGCCGATATGAATGGCCTTCGCCCCGATGCGGGTTGCCATTGAAAGTACTTGCCAAGCCGGCAGGGAGGTGGGGTCTTGGGTGATCGCTTTGGAGATGAAGGACGCTAAGCGCATTTCCTCGAACATATCGAGATCATTGTTGGATGCGGTGCCATCGGTGCCGATGCCTACGTTGAGGCCGGTTTCGAGCATAGTACGAACGGGGGCAAATCCGGACGCTAATTTGAGGTTGGAAGAAGGGTTATGGGACACGCCCGCTTTGTAATTGTAGAGGGTATGTATCTCACCATCATCGATGTGAACACAATGCGCCGCCAGTACCTTCGCTTCAAAAATGCCTTGCTTTTTTACGTAAGGAACCACTGGCATATTTTGTTCGTTGCGCATATTCTCTACTTCAAACGATGTTTCAGCAATGTGAATGTGTAGAGGCACATCGAATTCTACGGCAACTTGGGTAGCGGCTTTGAAAATTTCGGGGGTAAGGGTGTAGGGGGCGTGAGGAGCGATGGATGGTACGATCAGCGGGTGCCCTAACCATTTTTTGATGAACTCCCTCGCCATGGTGGTCGAATCATCGTAGCTGGCGGCATCGGGGGTGGGGTATTTCATCACGGATTGACCAAGGACACCGCGAAGACCAGCTTCGCTGGTAGCTTGGGCGATATCATCTTCAAAATAATACATATCCGCAAAACAAGTTACTCCTCCGCGAATAAATTCGGCGCAGGCTAACTGAGTGCCGAGCCGGCAAAAGTCGGGTGTAACAAACTCTCGTTCCACAGGCATCATATAGCCCATCAACCAAACATCTAACCGCAGGTCATCCGCTAGGCCGCGTAATAGCGTCATCGGAACATGTGTGTGGGCGTTTACCAGCCCAGGCATTAAAATTTTGCCGCCACAGTCTATCGACTTTGCGGATGAATATTTTTCTAAAATATCTGCCTTTGTTCCTACTTCAACGATCGAATCCCCCTTGATCGCGATAGCGCCATCGGGATATTGGTTTAGCGCTTCGTCCATTGTGAGGATATGGGCATTCCATAATAGTAGATCTACACTTTTCTGCATTTTTTCTCCTAGTTCTAATTTTAGAATATACTTCGCATTTTCGTATGATTCGTCAAGTTGACTTAAACAAAAAGCCAAGCGCTATTTTGCCTGGCTCTTTACTACTTTTTGATTTTCTGTATCAACATCAATTTCCAGTGCTCCATTGAACTTCATAAGTGGAGCCAACAAAGTAAAAAAAGTGAAAGTCTGAATAGTGACGGGAACGGCGTCAACCCTCGTGTCTTTGCGCTTTGGTATTAGACCAAATTTCTTGTAGGTGGATCTATAAGGTTTTTGAGGTAGCATGGCATCCTACTTTGGTTTTATGGATAGTTCAATTCTAACACCCAATAGCCGAGATTCAAGAACTTGTGTATTTCAGTTTCATTGCACCAAGGGGGTTATTGAGGTCCTTGAACAAATTTGAGCAATTCGCAATAGGTTTGGTTGGTGTACCATTCTTTGAAGTACGATGGGTTTCCAGCGAAAATTCTGTGAATACTTTTCTCTTCCCCGTTACCTATTAAACCGATGACCATTGCTTGAGATTTTTCATCAGGAACGGAAGAAAAATAGTAGGGAGTTGTTCCATTTTCGCCTAAATATACCAACTCGGGTGCCTTATCGGCAATCTTACCCAATTTCGGGACTGAAGGGGAAAAAATGGTTATTTTTTCGCCATTTTTGAGTATGCCTGCGAGTATCGCGTCTAGAATGGATTCGTCATCGACCCCATAAATGTACGCCGGGATGCGGTTGCGCAGTTCAGCCTCAATTTGGTCGATCATAGCGTTTGCTTCCTCGAAGGTGGAAGCCTTTGCTGTGACACGAATATCCGACATTCCAAAATGCGCAGAGAGACCGACGGTTGGATTGGTGAGGCGCTCTAGATCGCTTATCTTTTCGTCCAGCATTCCTTCACCGATGTTATAGGTTTTGATCGTACGTACTTTGATGATCTCTTTGATGTCGAATTTGGTGATGAGGTAGGGTAGGACTTCCTTCTTCAACAAGAAGTCCATTTCGGATGGTACGCCGGGTAGGGAGATGACGCATTTGTTGGCTTGTTCAACAATAAAGGCTGGGGCGGTTCCAACTGGGTTGTGGATGATCTTAGAGCCTTGGGGGATGAAGGCTTGTTTCCGTTGGTTTTCGCCTGGGATCCTACCGAAGTTTCTGAGGCGCTGGTCGATATGGGCCCACAACTCTTCGTGGTATTCCAAGCTGACGCCAAAGGCTTGGGCAACCGCGTCGCGGGTAGGGTCATCGACGGTTGGGCCGAGGCCGCCGGTGGTGATGACGATATCGGCGCGGGAGAGACCTTCGAGGATCGCTTGGCTGATGCGGGAAACATTATCGCCGATGGTGGATAGGCGAAAGAGGTCGATGCCCGCGGCGCGTAAACTCTTGGCAATGTGGGCTGAATTGGTATCGACCAATTCGCCCAGTAAAATTTCTGACCCGATCGTGATGATTTCCGCGGATGGCATAGTTAATCTCCAAATAAAAAGTACAGGTATTTTAACCTGTACTTTTTTTCTGTCAAAAAATCTAATAAAACTATTCGATACCGAGGTAGGCTTTTTGAACGCTT
>CAIRYE010000246.1 GCA_903882765.1 uncultured Anaerolineae bacterium | reverse complement strand
TTCTGGATCGATCAATACTAATTCTGGTGGATAAAAGCTTCCGATCAGATTTTTGCCTTGCGGTAGATCGAAACCAGTTTTCCCGCCGATGCTAGCATCAACCATTGATAATAATGTGGTTGGCAGGCAAACCCATCGGCATCCGCGCATATAAGTAGATGCCGCAAAGCCTACTAGATCGCTGGTAACACCACCACCAACCGCTAACACCACACTTTTCCGGTCCATACCCGCTTGGATGAAGGCTTCCCAAAGGACCTTGATGGACTCGAGGGTTTTGTTTTCTTCACCGTGCGGTAGAACAACAATTTTTACAGGTCTATTACCCTGTTCAAGGTGCTCTTGGATCAATTTACCATAGTGCAGCTGTGTATTAGTATCAAAGACAACGACCAACGAATCGCCTAACCCAACACCAATGTCATCCAGATAGACACTAAGCTGTGAAATGGCTCCAGATCGAATTTGAACATCATACGGCCTTCCCATTGAACGAAGGGTATAAAGTCCCAGTTCATTCTGGATCTCTTTGGCAATCATGCTTGCCGATTTTCCTAACTTAGAGGCTATGCGAAAAGAAAAACTGGCATAATGTTCCTTGCGATCTTCAAGTAATTGGCCTAAACTCGTTGATACATCACCATCCAGCAAGGGTCTAGTAGTGTCTTTCTTCCCAATTCTGGATAATAAGGTTTCTTTCACCGCGTCAAGGAAGATGATTGTTCCCGATCGCTCACAGTCATCGCGATTCGCCTCTCGTAACAGAGCACCCCCACCAAGAGAAACGACGGATCTCTTTTGGCTGGTGGTTTGGCAAATTTTTTTGAGCTCGTTGCTCTCGATATCCCTAAACGCGGCTTCACCGTGTTGTTTCATTAATTGGGGAATACCTATTCCCGCTGAGGATCGGATGTTTTCATCTAGATCGATAAACCCGTAGCCGAACTTTTGGGCTAATATTTTTCCTACTGTGGTTTTTCCGGAACCTGGCGGTCCATAAATAAAAATATGCTTCATCTTCAGCTCCAAAAAATATGATCCTGGCCATCTAAGTTCAGGTCATTTTGGTTTGCTTTTGCCAATGCCTTAAAGCGCGGGAGCATTTCGCTTACAGAATCCCCACCCAATTTTTCGCTCAATTCATTTGCCAATACATAAGCCAGCATCGCTTCAAGGATCGGAACCGCTCTTGGTACTGGGCAGAAATCGGAGCGTTCGTAGGTGGTTGGCGATTCTTTCCACCCAGCGATATCCACCGTTTGTTGGGGGTTGAGGGTAGTCGCGATAGGTTTCATAGCTACCCGAACAATGATCGGTTCTCCATTGCTGATCCCGCCCTCAATACCTCCAGCTCGATTCGACCTTCGTACCATCTGATCGCCATCGAGAAAGATCCCATCATGGACTTCCGTTCCGGGATTGCGGGAATTTTCCCATGCGTCGCCAATTTCAACACCTTTCATCGCCTGAACAGACATCATAGCGAAGGCGATCTTGGCATCCAATCGTTTATCCCACTGAGTGTACGAACCCAACCCGATCGGTAAACCGGTGGCAAAGAGTTCGAGCACTCCACCTAAGGTATCTTTGGATTGCATCGTGGCGGTGATCAGGTCTTTGACCCTTTGCTCAGCTGCGCTGTCAAAGCAACGCACATCATTGCTCTCAGCAATCTTATATCGGTCCATCAAATTCAGGCTATCATTCGCGTTTTCAATATTGCCGATGGAGCGAACATATCCACCAACAAAAATACCAAAAACTTCTAGAAATTGTTTGAACAAAGCCCCAGCTGCCACCCGCATGGTTGTTTCACGGGCGGAGGATCGTTCGAGTGTTGGCCGAAGATCGTTGTAGCCAAACTTAACCACCCCAGTGAGATCGGCATGGCCGGGACGCGGTGTGGTTAGAGCCTTGATGGATACATTTTTCCATTTGATGTGATCATCATTTTTCACGGAAAGGGTTATTGGTGCTCCGGTGGTTTTTCCATCCATAACACCGCTCATAACCTCGACGGTATCCTTTTCGATCTTCATCCTGCCACCACTGCCAAAACCGGTTTGGCGGCGCTTTAATTCGAGGTTGATCTTTTCAATATCAACAAGGATTCCTGCCGGCAAGCCGTCGATAATGGCGGTTAAAGTTGGCCCATGGGATTCCCCCGCGGTGAAAAATCGGATGCTCATTTCTTCTCCATTTGGTTCAGGTTTTGGTCCATTTGTAAAAAATGCTTCATAAATTGGTCGCGATCTGTTTTTATTCCCGTCCAAATTTCGAAGGACAATAAAGCTTGCTCGATCAACATTCCTTGACCATTGGCATTTTTTGCCCCGGCTTGATCGGCTTGCAGTAGAAGCTGAGTCTTAACAGGATTATAGATCAGGTCATAAACAAATGTCGTTTCAGGAATACCAACCTCCATTGCCCAAGGCGACGCCCCAACATTCGGGAACATACCCAAAGGTGTAGTGTTTACAACAAGATCGATCTGGGTGTGTTTCAAGGTAGATCGCAGATCAGAAACAGAGCGTATTTTAATTCCGCCTGTTAGACCCTTGCCCTTTATGTCGTTCACCATCTCTCGTGATTTTTCGACATTCCGAACCAGCAAATGGATCTGCCAACCATAACTTAATAGCGAGTACAAGATCGCCCTCGCGGAACCACCCGCGCCGAAAACGATGGCCTCTCCGGGTTTCTGTGTCAGGTCCAGCCCTTGGTTTTTCAGATCACACACAAACCCTGGCGCGTCAGTATTATCTCCGATCACCAAACCATCACGTCTGTGTATAGTATTTATTGCGCCGATCAATTTAGCGGCTGGGCTAAGGCGGTCCATATAACGCAATACTTCTTCTTTGTAGGGAATCGTAACATTGAAGCCGGCTATCTCGCCGGAACGAATTTTTTGTATCTCAGCCGCAAGCTTGCCACTTTCTTGGCTATCGATTGGAACTAGGTCATAAGAACCTTCCATATTCGCCATGGTCAACGCTAGGTTATGGATCAATGGAGATTTACTATGGGAAAGCGGCCAACCAAGCAAACCTAATTTCATTTAGAAATCTCTTCTAACACATCAAAGAAATTGGGGAAAGTTTTGGAAACACATGCAGGATCTTCGATGATAACTCCATCAACCCTCGTTCCGATCAAGGAAAAAGCCATTGCCATTCGATGGTCTTTGTACGTTTTGATCGTCGCTGGACGAAGATCATTGCAGGGATAGATCTTCATTCCATCCTCAAATTCCTCTACCATCACGCCGAGAGTTCGTAATTCGTTGCATGTCGCACTGACTCGATCAGTTTCCTTCATCCTCGCGGAAGCGATACCGCGTATGGTAGTTGGGGTTGTGGCAAAGGGGGCGATGACAGCCAGAGTTTGAGCTGTATCTGGAATGTGAGCCATATTGATATCGACACCACACAGAATCGACTTATTTCGATCAAAGCTGACTTCGATCGAATCATTCAATTCTTTTACCGTTAGACCTATATTTTCCAAAACATCCAGAAATTGGATATCGCCCTGGATGGAATTTTTCTGGATATTTTTTACGATGACATGCCCACCACACAGTGCCGGAAGAGCAAAAAAATAGGATGCGGCAGACGCATCTGATTCAATGGTGTAGGAATCCTTAGCGTTATATTCACCTTTTCGGATGATAAACTGTCGATACTCATCACGTTCCAATTTCACCCCAAAATCCGCCATTACTCGGGCGGTCATATCTACATATGGTTTTGAATTTAGTTCGTTCACCACATCCAAAACAAAAGTCTGACTAGCGTAAGGTGCTACCATCATCAAAGCGGAAAGGTATTGACTTGAAATTTCACCCGAGATCTGAGTGTTACCACCATCTAAACCCTTTGCGTTGATCGTTACAGGGGGGCATATCTGCAAAGATTCCGCGTTTAATGTGCCATTGATCTCAACACCAATTTTTTTTAACGCGTCAACTAGATCACCGATCGGTCGTTCACGCATTCTTGGCTCGCCATCCAAATGGTACGTGCCGTGACCAATTGTTAGGAAAGCGCTGAGAAAACGCGCTGCAGTTCCGGCGTTCCCAATGAAAAGATCCGCGTTTTTGGCGGGGATGACACCACCCAACCCTACCACGCTGATGGTTTTGTTGGGTTCGTCCATTTCAACTTCAAAACCGAGCTGAGTCAAAGCCCCGGCAAAATAACGGGAGTCATCCGAGAAGAGTGCGTTGTTTAGACGTGTTTTTCCTTTGGCGAGAGACGCGATCAGCAAAGCCCGGTTTGTGATCGATTTAGAACCGGGAACACTAACCGCCGCATCAACTGGTTTCTTTATTGTTTTAATACTCTTCAGTTCCATGCTTATTCCGCCCCTAACAAGCCACGATAATTTTCGCGCGAGGAATCGAGGTATTGCTTTAGCCCTTCAGTATCGTTTTCAGCGATGACCGAAGTTAGAAAGTTAATTTCATCTGTGAAATTCTCAAGGTTCTTTAAAATATTTTCACGATTTGACTGGATGATGCTCAACATCATGCTTGAAGAAGTTCCCGCCAACCGGCTAGAAGAGCGAAATCCGGGACCTATGTAGGGCGAGATCGGTTTTGGAGATGCCATTACCAACGCTGACGAGATCAGGTAGGGCAGGTGGCTAACGTTCGCCAAGGCAGCATCATGAGTCTCGGCGTCGACGAAAGATCTTTTAGCGCCTAACACTTCAACGATCTGGTTGATAAAACTCATAGCGTTTTCGGTTGTTCGTTCTAATTTGGTTATCAAAAACGGCGCGCCAAAATAAAGGGTGCGCTCAGCGCTGCGAATGGAGAGGTTTTCTTTGCCGCAAATAGGATGACAACCTACCGGGTCAATATTATCGGGCAGGCTGGTCATCAAATCTGTGATCTCTTTTTTGGTCGACCCTATGTCGAACAGAATATAACTTTTTGATCCAACTATAAGATCTTTCATCTCACCCAGGTATTGTTTTATCAGATTGACAGGGGTTGCCAATACAATACAATCGACCTCGCTGATGAAAGATCCGATCTGATCTACCGCGTCATCGACGATCTGTTGTTCCATGGCGATCTTCAAAGTTTCAGGATCAATATCAAGACCGATCACTTTAGCGCATTTTCCTTTAAGCGCAAGCGCTAACGAACCTCCCATAAGGCCAAGCCCAATGATCAGTATCTTGGAATTTCGAAGCTGCAGCAATCCTTCTGTTGACATAAGAATTAATTCTACTTTTTGGCAACCAGAGTTCGGTCAACCGCTTCAGCGATTCGCTTCACGTTCTTCACCATTTTGGCGAAGCTCTCAGGGGTTAGGGACTGCTTTCCATCAGAGAGCGCATGCGGGGGATCGTTATGAACTTCCACGATCAAACCATCCGCGCCGGCTGCCACCGCTGCCTTAGCCACGGATTCTACATAAGAAGCCTCACCGGTTGAATGGGAAGGATCAAGCACAACGGGCAAATGGGTCATATTCTTGAGGACTGGTATTGCGTTGATATCGGTGGTATTACGGGTTGAGGTCTCAAAGGTACGGATACCACGTTCGCACAGCATTACACGGTTGTTTCCACCGCTAAGAATGTACTCAGATGCCATCAACATCTCCTCGATCGTGGCGGAGAGGCCTCTTTTAAGCAGAACAGCGGTGCGGGTTTCCCCTACAGCCCTAAGTAGGTTGTAGTTTTGCATATTACGAGCGCCGATCTGAAGTACATCAACATACTTGGTC
>CAIRYE010000245.1 GCA_903882765.1 uncultured Anaerolineae bacterium | reverse complement strand
CAATAACCACGAATTTGAACCCGAAACTGTTGTACTGGCCGGCGGCGCTTGGTCACCTTTGTTTGGTAAAAAACTACGGCTAAATATTCCGATCCAACCAGCAAAGGGGTATAGCCTCACCCTCAAAACCAGCGGGCCAGTTCCTCTGGGTGCCTTACTGCTGGGTGAAAAAAGGGTTGCCATCACACCACTCGGCGATAAAATTCGCATCACCGGCCGGCTGGAATTGAGCGCCTTGGATACACACATTGATCAAAAGAAAGTGGATGGTATTGCCAGTGCTCTGCGTGACTATATCGCCGTGGACAACGAGGGCGAAGTACTCGAAACGTGGGCTGGTCTACGTCCAACCACCCCGGATGGTGTTCCGATCATTGGTAAGCCAAAAAGCATTTCCAATCTGGTGATCGCGGCTGGCCACGCTATGCTTGGTTTGTCACTCGGCCCCGGAACAGGTCAATTAGCCGCAGAGATCGTGACGGGCAAGACCCCCACGATCGACCTAAGCGGCTTCTCGGTGAACCGGTTTTAATACTCAATGGAAATTCACCGTTGGGAAATTTTAACCTCCACCCGTCCATATCAAAATTTACGGGTGGATGAAGTGCTGCTCCCGAATGGGAAGATAGTACAAAAATTGATCCATGAATACTCACCGTGGGCAACAGTTTTAGCGATCACAAAACAGAAGGAAGTCGTTTTAGTTCGGCAATACCGCCATGGGGTACAAGAGATCATTCTCGAATTTCCCGGCGGGGTGATCGATGATGGGGAAGACCCATTGGATGCCGCAAAAAGGGAATTAGTGGAAGAGTCGGGGTATTCCGGTGGAGAGTGGATCCAAGTAGGCGCGCCTTCACCAAACCCAGATAACCATACCAACCGAATATATTCGTTTGTTGCTCAAAACGTTGAACTAACCGCGGAACTGCACTTTGATGCAGATGAAGAGATCGAGGTCGTACTCAAGCCGATCGCCGATGTGATCCAAATGGCGTACAACGGGGAGTTATTACAGGCGATGCAAATTTCCGCTTTGTTTTTGGCGTTACCCCATTTAAAATAGACCTATGAAACTAACCCAGATCCCATTCTATTTAAAGGCAGTATTTGAGCTTGGCGCGGACCAAGTATTCTACAATCTTGCCTATAAATTGGGGTTGCATTCAGGGTATTATCGCTTTTCCAGTTTTCTTAAACCTACACTAAAACCCTGCACGGTCTCTTTTGACAGATTACCAGAACCAACGAATAAAACAGATATCCTTTCTGTGATAGGCAAGAATGGTTTTACAACTCTGCTCGGAGAAGCGGATATTATCTCTGATGGGGAATTTCGGCAATTTGGGGATTCCGTTGCTCCAATTCAGTTCGATAGCGGCCAACAAACCCTTCATTGGGTTGATATCGAACTGGGCAAAGCAAGATCTACCATCCATCCTGATGATATAAAGCTTACTTGGGAGCCTTCTCGGTTTGGATGGGCATTGGTGTTAGGACGGGCATATTTTCTAACCCAAAATGAGGAATATCCCCAACAGTTTTGGCAAAAATTCGATACTTTCAACAAATGTAATCCAGTGAACTTTGGCCCCAATTGGTCCTCGGGGCAAGAAGTCGCTATTCGGCTGATCAATACGATTTGGGCTGCCTCTTTGTTCAAAAACGCGCGTTCATCACAAAACAGGTTGGACGACCTCGCTACCACGATCGAACAACACGCTTTTCGCATTTCACAAACTCTTGCCTATGCCCGCTCTCAGAACAATAACCACTATCTCACTGAATGCGCCGCACTTATAACCGCTTCTCTGGTGCTACCAACCCATTCCTCGGCAGATCGCTGGTACCAGCAAGGCTGGGCTGGGTTTCGCTGGTGTATCAAAACTCAGATCGATGGCGAAGGCGAATACGTTCAACACTCCACCAATTACCACCGCCTTATGCTGCAAGTTAGTCTATGGGTTTTTTCCATCGACCCTACTAAGTTTGACCCGGGAATTGCTGAACCATTAGCAAAAGCCAGCCTATGGCTCGCTAATCAATTGGATGAAACATCCGGAGGTGTTCCTAATCTTGGCGCGAATGATGGCGCGATGCTTTTCGCTTTACAATGTACTTCCTTTAATGATTTTAGACCCTGTACCCAAGCCGCGCTAAATGTCTTCACGAAGGATACGCTTCCTTTTGGTACATGGAATGAAATGTTGCTCTGGTTTGGCTCTAAGACCAAACCGAACAATTCCCCTTTCCTAAAACATTCAGATGGTTTGCTCCTTTCCGATCATGGTTGGTGCTCCATCAGAACTAAAGCTTATCAAAATCGACCTTCTCATGCCGATCATCTCCATACGGAAATATGGTGGAAGGGCCAAAACATCGCGCTCGACGCTGGTACCTATAGCTATAACTCGGCTTACCCGTGGGATAATTCTTTGACCACCACAAAGGTGCACAATACATTATTTGTGGATGGAATGGATCAAATGGATCGTGTAGGGAAATTTTTATATGCCAATTGGGGAAGTTCAAAGGTACAAAAGCAGGATACCGCGGAAGTTGTAGCAGATACAACCGCCTACAACAGAATCGGTGTAAACCACACCCGAACGATTCAAATGGCACAGCCAAGCGGTTGGAGGCTAATCGATCATCTCACCCCAAATGCTATTAACAAGACCCATCGGTACAGCTTGCATTGGTTGTTGGCAGACCTTGATTGGACAATAAAACACGACCAAGGGCTTCAACTTACAAGCCGATCTACCTTTGGTGAAATCGCGTTGACGATCACCACCTCGCAGGCAATTACGAGCTACTCTCTTGTCCGCCGCGGCGAGGTGATCGCAGGCGATCTCCCTTGCCAACCCTACGAAGGATGGATATCCCCAACCTACTTCACAAAAGCCCCAGCTTATTCCCTAACGGTGACCATCGAAACCACGGGAAGCTGTGATTTCACAAGTTTGTTCAGTTTCCCGGTGGTATGATAAGACCTTCGGAAAAATATGCACATACTTCTCATCCACCAAGCCTTTGCCT
>CAIRYE010000244.1 GCA_903882765.1 uncultured Anaerolineae bacterium | reverse complement strand
CGACACAACGCAGGCATCTTGTGGGTTTACGTTTCGCGAAACGATCGATTGGCTTGCGTTGATAATATTTGCCATGGCGATGATCGGGTCAGCCGCCAGATGGGGGATCGCCCCGTGGCCGCCTTTCCCCTTTATTTCAATTTCGAAAGTTGAAGCCGCGGCCATAACCGGTCCTGAGGCGATTCCAAGCCAGCCCACTGGGTTCTCATTCCAAACATGAAGACCATAGCAAGCTTCAGGGGTTGGTTGGGTTAGCGCTCCCGCGGCGATCACGGCGTCCGCTCCGCCAGCGCCTTCTTCGGCTGGTTGAAACAGCAGCTTAATGTTCCCAAATATTTCTGAGCGGTGATCGGTCAGCAACTTCGCGACGGTCAAGCCGATCGCTACATGGCCATCGTGCCCGCAGGCATGCATACATCCTGAGATCTGCGACGCATATTCCGTTTTGTTTTGCTCAAGGATGGGCAACGCATCCATATCGAAACGCAACAGGATGGTTGGGCCGGGTTTATCGCCTTCTATCAGCCCAACTAAACCGGTTTCAGCGATTCCAGTTGTTACCTCAAGCCCTAATTTGGAAAGCTCTTGCGCTATCAATTCGGCAGTCTTATATTCTTTAAAAGCCAACTCAGGATGCTGATGCAGCCTTCGTCGAACGGCTTGGGTATAGCTAAATAATTCTTTTGCTTCTTTCACCAGATCCATCGGTTATCTCCAGTTGATTACCCTAAACTTCTCGTAAAAATGAGCATTCCCTTGTTCATCAAGGATCTCCTGCCGCTTTTTCATTCGTTGGTAAAAAGGATCAAATTCACCAATTTGGGAAGTGTGTTCTTTAAGCGCGCTGATCTTGGTTTCCCAACTGTCAGTAATGTCGAGGACCAAATTGGGGTTGTCGGTCAACGAAACCCATACCTCTTTCGGAGAGTGTGGTTGGTAACCCTCAGCAAGCAGCTCCGGGAAGAATAACTCATTTCCGGAAGCAGGAAAAACAGCATCCAAAACAAGCTGACCCGCCGCGCGGTGGTCAGGATGATTGATACCCCAAGGCGTAAATAAAAATTGCGGGTCGCAGGTCACCAAAATATCAGGTTGATGGATGCGGATCTGCTTCACAACGCTCTTTCGATTCTCGAGGGTGGAGGTAAGCATGCCATCCTCATTTTCAAGAAATGAGATATTCCGAACACCAATTACATTACCCGCGTTACGTTGTTCCGTGTGCCTTAAACGGCAAAGCTCATCCCCAGGAATATGGTGATTGAAATCATTTCTGCCTTTATCGCCGCAGGTAAGCAATACATAATCAATGATATGTCCTTGCTTCGCCCATCTCGATAAGGTACCGCCACAAAAAAATTCTGGATCATCGGGATGAGCCAGAATTACAAGAATTTTTTGTTTTTCGTTCCAAGCGAGTGAAATATCTTCCATTATTCAGCCGTTTCAGCTTTTTTCCACACGTACATTCGCCGCCATGATCACAACCACCTTCGCTCTTTCTGCGAAGCGCTTCTAATTCATCCCAGGGTTCAAGTTCGGACTTGTTAAATTCTTTATGAACCAAGCGTTCTGGCCTGTCAGATGGTCCTTGGTTTGGGTTGCCAAACAGTTCAACTAGAACAACATCACGAAGTGGATAAGAATCAAGAACTTTTCCTTCCCCTTCGGGGGTAACAACTTTCTTTCCTCGTTTTGGTAATTCCTTTCGGGCGGCTACGTATTGTTCATATTCATAGATCAAACAACAGCGCAAACGACCGCACATCCCGGTGATCTCAGTTGGCGTAAGGGATATCCCTTGTTCCTTGGCCATCTTGATGGAGATGGGGCTGAAATCGGTAAGAAATTTTGAGCAGCAGCGTGATTCAAGACCACAAGCGCCCATGCCGCCAAGAATTTTGGCTACGTCCCGAGGACCGAGCTGCCTAAAATCCACTTGAGTTTCGTGGAAAAATTTTTGCATGTCTTTTTTCAGCGATTTAAGATCGAATTTATCTTCGGTCTCGGCGCTAAACAAGAAGGTTAGCCGCGATCCATCAAAGGCATATTCCGCCGTAACGATCTTGATGCCTTCAAGTTTTAATTCGTGGGCGCGCTCGCGGCATTGGATCATCGCCGCTACCTGTTTTTGGGACCAAGTTTGCTTTAATAGCAGATCCGCGGCAGAGGCTTTTCGATCTAAATATTTCCAGCCGCCTTCGGGTGGCGTTTCTGGTTCGCTGATGAATTGGACGATCTCGCCAATTTGCCGACCGCGTACGGTATCAACAATGACAGGGTCGCCAACCTTTAGGTTTTCAAGGGAGGAGGAATCAAAATGATAGATCTTCCCTACTTTGGTAAATCGAATGCCAACAATATTTGGTTGCATACGTTTTAAACGATCTCAATGTTGACGGCTGTTTCAGTGAGAGCATTGATGCTCACCTGAGCCGCGACTTTTTCAGATATGGCGATCATCGCTTTGCCGGAGTCGCTTTCTGGTTCAGAAAGGACGATCGGTTGGCCGGTATCACCGCCAATTCGCACTTTAGGGTTCATGGGTATCTCGCCAAGGAAGGGTACGTTGTAATGGTCAGCCATTTTCTGTCCGCCGCCGCTGCCAAAGATATCCATTTTGCTGCCATCCGGTAAGGTCAGGTAGCTCATATTCTCAACAATACCCAAGATCGGTACCTTCAGGGTATTGAACATTTCAAGGCCGCGGCTGGCATCCTCAACAGATACATCCTGAGGCAAGGTAACGATAACGACCCCGGAGAGAGGCAAAGCCTGCGCAAGCGATAAGGGAGCGTCGCCTGTTCCTGGGGGAAGGTCCACGATCAGATAATCTAATTCGCCCCATTCCACATCGGTAATGAATTGGCGAATGGCGGAATTTAGCATTGGGCCGCGCCAGATCAATGGTTGCCCGGGTTGTACCAAATAGCCCATCGACATCATCTTCACGCCGTGCGCAAAGGCTGGTTTTAATTTTTCACTGTCGGGGTTTGGCATTTTAGGCGCGCCAAGCATGGTTGGAAGGTTGGGTCCGTAAATATCGGCATCCAACAAACCTACTCTGGCGCCGCTTTTTGCCAATGAAACGGCAAGATTTACAGAAACAGTGCTTTTACCAACGCCGCCCTTGCCGGACGCGACCGCGATTGCGTTTTTAACAGTGGCGCTAACCAATCCGCGAAGCTTGCCATCATTCGGCACATCCGAGTCAAGTTTTATCTCAATATCACTCACGCCAATTTTGGCAACAGCATCACGAGCTTCTTTTTCAATTTGATGCTTTAAGGGGCATGCGGGTGTGGTAAGCATGATCGTGAACTTTACTTTGTCGTCTACCAATTCAAGATCTCTGATCATTCCAAGGGTAACAAGATCCTGATGAAGGTCAGGTTCTTGAACGGTTCTAAGAGCTGCTAATATATTTTCTCGATTAAATTTTTCCATGTATATACCTTAATAATTAAAAAGTGCAGATTAAAAATTATACCTTAATCTGCACTTTTTGTCCGAATTAGGAAATTCTACGCTTTTGCCGCGGCTTTGGCAGCTGCTTTCTCTGCCCTTGCCGCTTCTTCCTTCGCATAGTTTAAAGGTCGAATGTTGGCATAGTATGAAGCCGGTTGCAATAATATCTCTTTGTTCTTGAGATTACGAGTGTACGAGGACTGTTCAAAATCATGGTTCATTTTGATGGCGTCGAATGGGCAGAACTCCGCGCAGAAACCACAATTCATACAAATATCAGCGTCGATATAGAATTCGGCTGGTTGCGGCTGTGGACGACCGGTGGCGGGGTCTACCGTTCTCACGATCCAAATACATTGTGGAGGGCAAGCCTTGGCGCAAATACCGCAGGAGGTGCAGCGGATATTCTTCTCGCCATTTTCGCCTTCATCATACACAAGGAAAGGCGTGAAGCGGAATTCTTCTGGAATATTCAATTGTTGTTCGGGATACTCGATGGTGAAGGTACCTTTGGCATCTTTGCTCGATCGAAAATCTACTTTAGCGTAGCGTTTGACGAGCCAACGAATATCTTCCGTATATGATTCAACAAAGCGATTTAGGGTAACGCTCAGACCTTTTATTAATCCAATTCCATACATATTGTTTTCTCCTATCGATCCACTTCGCCTAACACAATATCGACCATTCCAAGGATCGTCACGAAATCAGCGATCTTGGTGCCTACGCACATTTTCTCTACTGAGGTGACATTAACGAACGATGGAGTTCGGATCTTATATCGATATGGGTTTCCCTTGCCGTTTGAAACCACATAATATCCCAATTCACCTTTTGGCGCTTCAACACGGCCATAGGTTTCACCCGCGGGAACTTTGATCTGGTAGGATGGTTTGCCAGTCAAAACTGGGCCTTCGGGAATATCACGGAGGGCTTGCTGTAAAATTCGAACAGATTGTTTGATCTCATCAATGCGAACCAAATACCGGTCAAGCAGATCGCTGTTGTAGCGAAGAGGAATATCGAATTCGAAGCGGTCATAAACCCCATAAGGCTCGGCGCGGCGAATATCGTATGGAATGCCAGCGGCGCGTAGGGTTGGACCAGAAACAGAGTAGGCCAAGCAATCCTCAGGGCTAAGGTAACCAATTCCCTTCATACGAGAAACAAAAATTTCATTTTCGCTGAGCAATCGGTCAAATTCTTCGATCTTACGAGGCAAGCGTTCATAGACCAATTCTTTGATCTTCTGCATGCTAGCCGGATCAATATCGCGAACTACACCGCCAAAACGATGATAGTTGCACATCATTCGCGAACCAGAAACAGCTTCGAAGATGTCGAGCATCAATTCTCGTTCTTCAAAGGCATATAATGCCGGTGTAAAGTACGCGCCAAGATCGTTCCAGAGCATACCGAATAAGATCAAGTGGTTCTGAATACGGCTCATTTCACCAAAGATCACACGAATGTACTCAGCGCGCTCGGGTACTGCCAAACCAAGTAATCGCTCAACAGCCAGGGAGTATCCCCAGGCGCTGTACATGGAATTGAAATAATCCAAGCGATCGGTAAAGGGGATATTTTGAAGGAAGGTGTTGCGTTCGCCGATCTTCTCGTGGTTGCGGTGTAAATAGCCCATCACTGGTTTTAGACTTACGATCTCTTCACCATCCAAAATAACCACAGCTCTAAAAACACCATGTGTGGATGGGTGTTGCGGCCCCATATTGATCAAGAGGTGGTCGGTCTTAATTCCGTCAACATCCTCGGTCTGATATTTTTTCAAAGCGGAATAGAGCGCTTCTTCAGGGTCGGTTGGAGTCCATTTTTCAGGGTCAAATCCCGCTTCAAAATTGATATTATCGCCATAAGCGGCTTTGGCTTCGGCATATTTGTGATTTCCATCTGGCCAGCGGCTTTTGAGGGGTTTTGCCTCTTCCTCGTAAAATGCTTCTTTCCAGTCTTTGCGCATTGGGTGGCCTTCAAAGCCCTCCCACATCAAGATCCTTCTCAGATCAGGGTGGCCGGCAAATTTGATGCCGAACAGGTCCCAGATCTCGCGTTCCTGCAAGTCGACGCCAGGCCAAATTGAGATCAAGGAGGGCACTTCCATCGGATCCACTCGTTCAACTTGGGTTTTGAAAACCAAAGCTGATCCACCGCTGGAGCGATAGGCATGGTAAACAACTTCCATGCTATTTGTTTCAGGGTAATCTACACCGCTAACGCAGGAGAGATAATCATAGCCATATTTATCCCGAAGGTCTTTGGCAATGTCGAATAATTTTTCTTTGGCAATGATAAAACCTGAAAATCCAGGTCGATCATCCGCCTTAACAGAATCCTTATAAAGGTTAGCGAGATCTAGTACATCAGTATTTTTTGTTGAATCCATTTCAATTCTCCCTTTAACCTTCAGTGGATGATTCTGCTGCGGGGGCTACGGCCGCTACGGCTAATTCGGCAGATTTTGCTTTGATATCAGGAATACGTCGGGGATCGATCAGGTCTGGGCCTAAAAATGGAACAGCGATCTCAACGGAATCTGGTCCTTTTTGATACCAACGAACTTTGCTGATCGATTGTTTGTCGATCTTTTCCTGAAGTTTGATCATGCCGGCCATTAGGGCTTGAGGGGTAGGAGGGCATCCGGGAATGTAAACGTCAACCGGCAGGTATTTATCAATACCAGCAACCACGTTGTACCCTTCCTTGAATGGTCCACCGCTGGAAGCGCAGGCACCCATAGCGACCACATATTTTGGTTCTGCCATTTGGTTGTAAAGCCGTACGATAGAAGGAACCATTTTCTTGGTAACTGTACCAGCCACGATCATCACATCGCATTGCCTAGGGCTTGGTCGCATAACTTCCATCCCGAAGCGGGCCATATCGTAACGGGCTGCTTGGGCGGCGATCATTTCGATGGCGCAGCAGGCAAGACCGAACATCATTGGCCAAAGGGAAGACCTTCTGCCAAAATTGTACAAACGGTCTAACGTTGTAACGGTAACCTTACCTTCCATATCATCCGGAATGTTGAAATCCGGGAGGTTCAGTTCGTTTATGCTCATAAATTCTCCTCTAACCATTCAATTAGAATATCATTTAAAATCTTCTCGTTCGCCAAACCTGGATCATCCTCAAATTCCGGCAGGGCGGTCACCCAACTGAAAAGTGTCGATAACGAAAGTTGCGTAATATCCGTTTGGGGGTGGGCTTTTTTGAGCAATTGCACGATCTCAACGGTAGAATCCCACGAAACTTTCCAATCCATAAGCCAATTATAAGTTAAATTAAAGTTGTTGATTATAATTACGATGATATATTTCAGCATAATTATAATCATATGGAGGTGACATTCATCATGCCAAAAATAACAACCCGCAATTCCATCTTTGAATACCTAAGCAAGCACCCCTTGGCAACTTCCGATGAGATCTCGCGCCGATTCGCCATTTCCGGCGCTACAGCGCGCCATCATTTGCTCTTACTGGCGGAAGAAGGCCGCATAACTGTTTCATCCACTCGTTTAAAAAATGAACGGGGAAGACCCTTCCAGACCTACGAAGTGATCGAAAAAGATACCGTTATTAATTTTGCTCAGATCCTATCCATTATCCTTGAAACTAGTTCTGTCACTGAAGAAATGATCAATGCTCTGCTTAAAGAAATTGGGAAGAAGATCAGAATAGCCAATCCTGAAAAAGCTGAAAATTTGACGATCCGGCTCATTCAGTTGGTAGACCAGCTCACCAAAAGCGGTTACCAAGCTCGATGGGAGGTCCATAAAAATTCCCCTCAGGTCATATTCGAGTCTTGCCCTTACGCGATGATAGAAAATAGGGAAAAATTGTTCTGCGGGCTCGACCAAAGGCTTCTGCAAAATGCGCTTGGTAGGCCTATAGATCAGACCAAGAGGTTTGAATTATCAGATACAGGGCATCGAGTGTGCAAATTTACCTTGGGTTAGTCGGGAAAATAATCAAGTTGTGCCAATTCAATGTTGGCGGCGTTTAAAAACTTTTGAGCGTTAACATCGTATCGATAGGCAACACTGTACACGATTCGTTTGATCCCAGCGTTGATCAACACTTTAGTGCAATTTACACAGGGTAAGTGAGTAACATAACAAGTGGCGTTTTTGGTTGATATTCCATGCAAGGCGGCTTGAATAATGGAGTTCGTTTCGGCATGGATGGTTCGGATGCAATGACCGTCTACCAATAAATGGCCGGCAGAGTCGCAATGTTCCTGCCCGGCAGGGGAGCCATTGAAGCCGGTAGTTAGAATTTGTTTGTCGTTTACCAACACACACCCCACAAAGGCTCGGTCGCAAGTAGAGCGTTCAGATACCGCAAAAGCGATTTTCATGAAGTAGGAATCCCAATCAGGTCGCATATCACAATCCTTAAAATATATTTTTTAATATTATAAATTCAATCCTAATTAGTAGCTTTATCAAAATAGGAGTGTTATATGCTTAAACAAACATTCAAAAGGACTAAAAAATGGACACTCATTCTTTCTTCAATAGGGAGAAGGTAGTTATTAGCGATATAAAGATCAACGGCGGCATTCCAATGGGAATTGAGACCGTTCAAAACAAGGCGTTAGGCGTAAATGGCGCGTACGCGGCTTGGGGCGATAGCTTTAGCAACGAACAACTCCCCGCATTAGTTTCAGATAGGCTTCATGCCCAGCTGCCAGCCGAGGACGTGATGAACCTCGATGAATTAGGTTTCCTCAGCAGACATCATATTCCCCGTCTCAGCGCTGAAGAAAACCAAGCGGTAGAGGTAGAAGTTGGTACTAGGTTGATCGAAGCGGCGGTAGCTGCGAATGGGTGGAAGCCGGAAGAAGTTGACGGTCTATTTATTGGCACCAGCGGCCCCGTTTGCGAAGATTATTTAACCATTATTGCCAAAAAGGCCGGCTTGCGGGCTGACGCCATCAAGGTTGATATTCATAAAGCTTGCGATGGTTCTATGGGGGCGTTGCAATTGGTTTTGAATGAAAGCCTCGGGAAAACCGGCAGCAACATCATCGCGCAGGCGATGAAAGGCAAGAAGGTTTTAGTGGGTGGCATTGAGGGGCTTAGCCGCTTCACCTGCGAATCGATGGATAAGAACGCTCTGCAATTGTTTGGGAATGGCGCGG
>CAIRYE010000243.1 GCA_903882765.1 uncultured Anaerolineae bacterium | reverse complement strand
CAGCACGCCGGTGTGATAATCCTCAGTGATGCTGGCGGCGATCACGCCGGCGATGAAGGCGATCTTATCCATACTGGTATCGCCATCGCCAAGCACGCTGATGTTACCACCGGCGGTAATGCCGGGAAGGTTGATGGCAAGGAACTGCGCTTGTGGGGCTTTGGCTGCCAACGCAGGCAGGTCATCTTGCGCCACCATAGTGATGACGATCTTCAGGGCTGGTTCTAGGTCGCTCTCTATTAGCTGGTTTAGCACCATAAAGCGGAAACCATTGGCTTGCGCCATCTCGTAAACGGCAGTTTGGTACTCTTGCGATTGTTCCACTTTCATATCGGATGGAACCACTAAGATAGTGAGCGGCGGGGCGGCGGTTGGCGTGGGGCCAACGGTGGCAACGGGGGGCGCGGTAGGTGCATCGGTGGCGGCAGGCCCGGCTGAGCAGGCAGCCAATAGAAGTATCAGGAAAAATAAGAAGGATCTTTTTAGCACAGGCATCTCCAATTGAATAGTCTAATTTTACCCTAAACAAAACAGGCACTCCCATTTGGGAGTGCCTGGAAGCAAGGGGAAAACTGGAAAGAACTGCTTATTTTACGGTTACCTGAATGCTCTTGGGTTTTGCTGTTTCCACCTTGGCAACCTGAAGGGAAAGTACGCCGTTTTCGATGTGGGCGACGGTGTTCTCGGCGTTCAGATCTACCGGGAAGCGTAGGCTGCGGCGGAAGGGTCCGGAGGGTAATTCGCTCATCACGAACTCGGCATCGCTTTTTTCGTAGGTGCCTTCGATGGTGAGGGTGTTATCGAGTACCTGAATGTTCAGGCTGTCTGCCTTAAGGCCGGGAACAAAGGCGGTAAGGGTGTAAGTGTCGCTCTCCTCGTGAATATCGACGGCGAGAGAGTGGGCGGCGCGCTCAGCTTCGTGCTGTCGCATTGCATAGCGGCGGGCCATCTGGAACGGGTGGGAAGAAAGGTAAAAAGTCATTTTGAACTCCTTGAATAATCATGTTTAGTTTGGTGTTACGAGCCTAATCATAATTTTGCACTGTAAGAAAAATGCAAAAGAAAAGTTGGAAAAATGTTAAAATTGGGGGCGGCGGATTTGTAGGTGATGAAGAGAAGTTCACTTATAATAGGTTTTATAAACCAAACCATTAGACCGATTAGCGAAAAGGGAGGTGATGATGAAACTATCAAACCATATCAATATAGCTGTGATACTCACCTTCACCATGTTGTTATTTGGTCTGTCCTTCCCTGAGGTTACCAGAGCAATGCCGCAGAACGCGACATTGGCGATGAGTATATGGGGAAAGCCCTCTTCTGGTCATTCCACTTTGTTGGTCGCAAATGGAGATGATTCGCCTCGAACTGTCTCCATTGCGGCGGCTACAGTGACCAAATCACCTACGATCGTGAAAACCGCGACCTCAAGCAGGACTCCAACAAAAACGAAGATTCCCACAAAAACCAAAGTGCCAACAAAAACGAAGGTGCCAACAAAAACCAAGGTGCCAACAAAAACCAAGGTGCCTACTTCAACCAAAGCGCCTACCGCAACACGCACAGCAACCTTGGTGCCTACTATCTCGCCCGATCAATTGATCTACGACGATTTTAGTGATATGAACTTGGATGGATGGGTGGTAGAGGAAGATGGGAACTGGAGCGCTAGCCAAGGTGATCTGCGACCCTTGTTTGGCTGCCCCGCTGATCTGCAAAATTTTGTTATCTCAGCTGGAGATTCGAGCTGGGCTAATATCGAAGTCAATGTTGATGTGAACCCGCTGGCGGGCAACACGTCCTTTATTTTGGATCTGCGACGGAGTGTTGGAAACCCAAATTACTTCCTTACTTTTGTTTTGAATTCGCAAAATAACCAAGGGAAACCTTTTGTTGAGTTGAGCCGAACAGATGTGGGGCAGATTAAAACCAATGCCATCACCGTGACCAATGGACAATGGGCGAGGTTTACGGTGAAAATTTTAGGGAAAAGGATCAAGGTTTTTCAGGTTACCAACGGGCAGAGTTCTTTGTTGCTCGATGTTACCGATTCTGGGCCGGTGATCTCCAACGGCGGTATCGCCTTTCGCCCGCAATCTGTGGATGTTTGTGACGCGAGCATCGCGTTCGATACCATTTCAGTGAGGAAAATTATTAGCTTTTCGTCGGGGGAGTAAAGGTGGTTTGTGGGCTTAGGATCCTGGTGGGTCAAGAGCGATAGGCCTGAGCTTGTTCGCAATGCGGGTAGATTGAGGCTGTAGGTCAAGAACGACACGTCAGCGCCGTGTCACTACGCGGGGCTGGAGGCCCCGGTGGGTCAAGAGCAACACGGCAGTGCCGTGTCACTACGCGGGGCTGGGAGCCCCGGTGGGTCGAGGGCGATAGGCGATGGCTGGTTATTT
>CAIRYE010000242.1 GCA_903882765.1 uncultured Anaerolineae bacterium | reverse complement strand
CACCCCGCGTAGCTGCTTGGCGCTGACAAGCAGTGTTGGCGCCAGCCAACCCGCCCTACCCCCAACCAAAAATCAAAAGCATGCACCTCACAACTCCGTGCATCTCCGCGGGCAGCAAGCTAGCCAAAGGCGAAGCCTTCCGTAGGGTTTCGGCATGACGAAACCTGTTGGCGCCAGCCAACAAGCCCTTCCCACCCCAAGATCAACACATCCACACGGCAAACCCCTCGCGTAGCTGCATGTCGCTGACAAGCAGAGTTGGCGCCAGCCAACCCGCCCTACCTCACTCAATATGAAATTGCGTCAGCTCCACCATCCCATCCAACGGAACATCCATCTCCAGCCCGCCCGAGCGTATGGTGGCTTTATCCACCGTACTCTTCACCAAGCCAATGTTCGGGGCGTACCATTGTGTGGTGTACACCGTGAGCACCGCGGCGGCGCTGTTAGTATACTTTGCCGGAATGGTCACCAGAAATTCAAAAGAATGTGCGACTACAAACGCCTCAAATGTTCCCGCCGGCACGGTTACCTCTTCCACGGTTCCATCCAAACTGTATTTCAGTCCAAGTTCACTCGATCTGCCGATCACCAACCCTTCCTTGGTTACCGGGTCGATCAAGCTAGCGTTATCCTCGGTCAGGTAGGTAGTGGACCAATCCATTTTCCATCCAGCCGCGGCAAAAGCATCGTACCCTGGCATGCTCGGATCTTTTTGATGAACGGTATCGAGCAGCTTATCAAGCCGGTCGGCAAAAAGCATATCCATCACATAATTTGGAAAATTATCGATCGCGCCATCTTGGCACACCACCAGTTCTTCAATCGAGATCTTACTGGTTGTATCCGAAAATCGCAATAGCATGGTTTCGGTACGATCCTTGCTAAACGCCAATGCTTCTAACGAGTACGAAAACACCCCGCGCTCATTGGTAGTTTGGTACTGCCAAGTATTGCCCTCCGCCAGCGGGATGAATGGATTCTGGCATGATCCAAGCAATTTTGGGATCTCAGTAGGCGCAGCCGTTGCGGTAGGGGGTAAAGGAATGGTCGGTGATGCGACAACGACTTGGGATACCTCCTTGGCCGCGGGTGATGCCCCACATGCCGAAAGGAGTATGATACACAAAAGGGTGCAATCAAACCTCATCATAAAAACCTGCCCTTTCTAGAAAGTTGGCTTATTAATATCATAGCACTATTTCAAACCCTCAAATCATCTTCCACCTAAAAAAACATCCACCCAATATTGTTGCCGAAACGGCAATATCCCAAAAACAATGCTACACTTAAAAGTGAGAAGCAATGATCCGCGAATGAATTAGCAACCGGAGGCTTTTGTTTTGACTTGTTTCGTTGATGGCTTTTTTACCCCAAGGTACAAACCTTCCTTTTTTCCTATTAATTTATTGGTCGAACCGCTAAAAATCCCTCTAAGTTCACCCGCCGCTAATTTTATTTCTTCACCAGAACCACAAACTTCAGCCACCCCTTACCGACCACCCATTCCTGGTTCATTCAACCCAAACCATAACTTTCGTTTATTCATAAAAACACAAAGTGGATCAATTTCTTCGGGTAAAGCTACAATCCTCACTTGCCTCTCACTTGGGCAACACAGTTCGCCTTGGTTTTTGGTCCAACCCCGATCCCCCAACATGAACAATCAAGCATCATTGCAACCAATTCAGAAAGGGCACCTATGAAAATCAACCGCACCACACTATTATCCCTCCTGCTTTGCCTAACCTTGTTCCTAACCGCCTGCGCCGGCGCCGCCACCCAGCCGCCCCTCGCCGTTGCAGCCACGGCTGCCCCCACCGAAACAGCCGAACCTACCCCCACCATCGCGCCTACCGAGGTCCCCCTCATCCCTTGTAACATCGTCTTCGAAAGCGACCGCGATGGTAACCTCGAGATCTACACCATGGGCCCGGACGGCAGCAACCCGCAAAACCTAACCAATAACCCCGAGGTCGATTTCAGGCCAGTTTGGTCACCCGATGGCACCAAGATCGCCTTCGCTTCCCGCCGAACCACCCTCGAAGGCGGCGACCAGCACATCTTCGTCATGAACGCCGATGGCACCGGCATCAAACAGATCTCCCCCGATTTCTACGCCGATTGGCCCGATTGGTCCAGCGACGGCAAAAGCATCGTCTACACCAACGGCCAAGATATTTTCGTCTCAGACCTAAGCGGTGGCAAATCTACCAATCTCACCAACGATGACATGAAAGATTCCCAACCAAGATGGTCCCCCGATGGCACCATGATCTCCTGGTCATCAAGCCACGACGACCAATCCTGGGATGTCTTCGTGATGGACAAAGATGGCAGCAACGTCAAACAGATCACCGATAACGGCCAAGTGAACTGGGCCAACTGGACGATCGATAACCGCCTAATGACCAATTGGGGTTGGAAGGGCAAAGATCAAACCTGCAACAATTGCATTATCTCCATAGACACCATGGAAATCGTCGATGGCGGTGGCAAAGGCGATTTAGCTAAATACTTACCCTTTGTTACCCAAAATGGCGACCTCGCGGAACTTGTGGGGGTGGATATTTTGGAAGGCAACGCTGAGATCTACGCCCTTGGCGAATCTCTTCCCGATACCCTCAAACTCGGCATCGGCAATATCAACCTAACCAACAACCCCGCCGCCGATACCTCCCCCCGATGGCCCGCGCAGTGCGTACCACCCCTAGCCCCTATTGCGGCAAGCAACGAAAGCCCCACCACCCAACCGCCGGCGGATCCCAACCAGCTCGTGTTCGGCTACGAGGCTGCTGAAAATAATATGGCTCCTTGGATGGAACTGGATCTGCTAAAAGCCTGCGATGAACTCAACATCCACTGCGTAAAAAGCGACGACATGCTGAAACTATCCGAACAAAAAGTAGATGCCATCCTCTCCTTCTCATCCCGCTGGTACGTATCCGGCTCCTGGCCAAAGATCCACGAGATCGCTAAGCAAGGCATCCCCCTCTTCATTCTCAACGCCGAATCACCCGAACCCGGCGTCTACAACCTCTCCAACGAATGGAGTGCCACGAACGCCACATTCGATTGGATGTTCAAAGAAATGGGCGATTCTGGTGAGTTCGTTACCTACAATTTTGGCGATAACTCTATCCATAAAGATATCATCGCTCAAGCTCTCAAAGACCACCCAGGCGTCAAAGGCACCTCCATGCCCGCCAATTACGATAAGCAAGAATTGAACGAGGAGAGCATTGTAGCCCTGGTAAATGGCAACCCAAATATCAAAGCCGTCTGGAGCACCGAATGGATCTCAGCCATTTTTTGGGGACTAAAGGTTGCCAAAATACAAACACCACCGGCTATCGTCATTGAACCAAGTAAAGAAATGTTCCAAGCGTGGGAAGGCTGGCTAAAAGAAAACCCCGCCGTTCGAGGTATCGCCACCATCAAACCCGGCGGCACTGGCTACGAAGGCGTCTACGTTGCTTACTACCTTCTCACCGGTGAAAAAATCGATCCCTCGATGCTCACCGGCGCGGCCAACAATACCTTCAACTACGAAATCCCTATCATCACCAACGAAAACCTTGGCGAATGGCTGCAAAAAGCCGATACCCTGCGCGCCATCGATCGAGGCATCCTCGAAATGCCGCCCATGACCCCCGCCGAGATCAAGGAAAAATGGTTCATCGAATAAGGTCAATTTAGGTAAGCCATCGACGAACAAACAATATTAGAAAACAAAAAAGGGGTTGCCCCACCCGAACCAAAAGTTCTAGCGTGGGCAACCCCATATTTATTAAAGAAGCGGAAAAGTTCCGCGAAAAAACCTAAAAATCCATCCTGTTGCCGGCGCTTTCATCCCAGCTCGGCTCCGAGAACCCCTCCGCCAATTGCATCAACAAATGTGGGTTGGTGATAATGATGCGCTCCCTGCCCTTGAGCAAATAGCCGTTTTTTTGCCATCGCCGTAAAATTCGGCTAACGGTAAACAGGGTTGTACCCACCTGCTCTGCCAAACTCTGGCGGGTAAACCGAACCTCCACCGAGTTGCTCTTTCCCACATGCTTCCCGCTATGGTGGGCGATCGTCAGCAGCGCCCTGGCAATGCGCCGCTCCGCCATATCTGGCTCGCCTTGGGTAAAATGCTCTTGCAGTTCATGCAAATACCCGCTCATCAGCTTTAGCATACTAAACGATAACGCAGGGTTCTCTTGCGCCAACTTTGTAAACCGGTCCGCCGGGATGACCAACACGTGGCAATCTTCCACGGCTTCGGCGCATGCCGGGTAATTAGCGC
The DNA here is from genome assembly GCA_903882765.1 of uncultured Anaerolineae bacterium. Classification (GTDB taxonomy): domain Bacteria; phylum Chloroflexota; class Anaerolineae; order Anaerolineales; family Villigracilaceae; genus UBA5195. The sequence continues at coordinate 2,360 of CAIRYE010000242.1, read as the reverse complement.
TGCCATGGGCAATGCCGTACGCCCCAAAGATCTGCCCGGGGGTGAGCTTTCGCAAGGTGATCTGCCGGCCCTCTTTGGTGATCTGGCACAACTGCGCGTACCCGCCCAGCAACACATAAAAAGCCTCGGCTGGCTCACCTTGCTTGATGATCAATGAGCCGGCTGCAACAGCCTGCCTCGTGGAGATCTCCGCCAGTTTGGCATAGCCTTCATCGCTGGCGTCGCTGAAGATGTGAACCTGCCGAAGCGCGGTTTCGATGGAAAGAGTTTCTGACATGGTTTCGATGTTACTCTATTTTCCCTAAAAAATTTTTGTTCCGGTTTATTATAGAACGAAATTCCTCATGAACGCAAATTATGGGCTGTTCTCACCGGCCTTTTTGATCACAACTGAATGCAAATAGATCTGCAGCTCATACGCCGAAATGCGGAAATCAGTGCCCCATTTTTGATTGCCATTGAAGGTGGCGTCGGTGAGCGTTATTGTGGCGGTCTTCCAGGTTTTGGTGTTGGTCAAAGTGGTAAGGTATTTTTGTGTATAGCATAGGTTGCAAGGATGCTCCGGCCCAACCGGCGCCTTATCGATCTCTACATACATCGGTCCAAACCCTTCGTCAAAATACTCCACCGTAAGCTCGATCGGCTGCGGACAGCCATAAAAGGTGTTGGCGACATCGAAATAGATGTAGCGTGAGCCCTCCGTGTTGGCAACCGCCGGCATGCCCTCTTTCTCGATCATCATCGTGCTGCCATCATCGCCGGGCTCTTCTTTGATCCACAAGCCGTTCGGATCGCTCTTGCCATCAAACACCAGCTGCACACTATCGCTATTCTGAAATTTGAATTGCTCACCAGCATAAACCGCCGCGAATTTGCCCTTCAGATACGCCATCATCTCAGCGTCTTCCGCCACACAAGCGGTGATGCCGCGCAGCTGCCACTCGGTTTTCAGGGTGTCGCTGGCGCGGTCGTACCTCAGATCCAAAATACCTAAGGCCCGACCACGCTCCCCAGCGGTGACCACCACCGTCGTGCCCACCAGCACAGGTTTCTCGATCCAGCTATGCGAATGCCCGCCAATGATGATATCCACCGGTCTGCCCTGTCTGTTCAAATACTCCGCCAGCATTTTATCGCCCGACAAGCCAATATGGGTCAGCAGCACGATCACATCCGGCTTCTCGGTCGCCATAATTTCGTCATACAGCGCCTTCACCTCGTCCTTCGGCTCCGGAAAGCAGATCCCTTCCAGCCGGCCAGGTGCCTGAAACTGCAGATCACGCATCGCTAACCCGACCACGGCAACGCGCGCCAGTTCGCCCTCAGCCGCACCCAACTCATAGATCTTATAAGGGTTCGCCAAACGCAGATCCTCCATGCAATGGTTCTCAGCGTCGCGCACCCTAAAATTCGCGCTCAAGATCTCCATCGGCGGCGAAGCCTGCAGCACTTGGTAAAACACGTCGCGGCTGACGAAAAACTCGTGGTTACCAATGGTAACGGCATCCACGCCCAGCATCTTGTACACCTCCAGCACATCTAAAGGATGCACCGGGAAAGAAGGGTAGGTCCCTTCAGACCAGTCGCCGGCGTCCAGCAACAGGCTTTGATCCGCCCCCACTACCGCACGCTCCTCTTGGATGACCGTAGCCAGCCGCCCAGCCCCAGGCATCCAAGCTCCATCCACGCTGTTTTCAATGATCTCAGCATGAAAATCGTTGAGGTGTAGGATGCGGAAGGTAGCAACCCCCTCGCCTGAAAGAGCCTCACGGCTCTCAGGGGTGCGAATTGCCGGAAAATGATAACTAACGGTAGCCGTAACTACTGGCGTAAGAGTGGCTGACGGCGTTTCGCTCGCCACTGGCACTACAGGCTCAGCCACCATGGTCGCCGCCATAGGTTGGCAAGCAAACAACGCCATAACAATAATGGTTCCAAACAGTAAAAAGATCGATTTTTTCATGGGGCACACTTTCATCAAACAAGAAACCTTATTAAAAATTATAGGCTTCCAAGAGAGAAAAAGAAACAACAAAAACTCCCAATCGCGACAAGATTTCCGCGGTTATTCCCAATACATCCACCACAAGGCGAAGCCTTCCGTAGGGTTTCGGCACGACGAAACCTGTTGGCGCCAGCCAACCGCCCTACCCCCACTCAAAGGATAAAATCAGACACATCAACAACATGCCGCAACAACGGCAAAAGCCCTACCAAGGCGAAGCCTTCCGTAGGGTTTCGGAACGACGAAACCTGTTGGCGACAGCCAACCCGCCCTACCCACACCCAAAGAAGAAATCTGGAGCATCAACACCATGCCGCAACAACGGCAAAAGCCCTACCAAGGCGAAGCCTTCCGT
>CAIRYE010000241.1 GCA_903882765.1 uncultured Anaerolineae bacterium | reverse complement strand
TGGATGTAACCCCCAACGTAAAAGAGAATATCAACACCCACGCTGCCCAAATAACCACCGGCCCCTTGCTCGAAATGATCCGGGAATTTAACAACGTTATCGTCGACAACCGTATGGGTTGGTCTCCCTCGCTAAACGTAGAAATGGCGATCGCGAAAGTAACCAACAAAACCATTCCCACACAACAGGTTGTAGTAGCCGCGCCGGTTCCACCTTCCGCGTCCGCTCAACCAGTAATAACCAAAGAACCCGAAAAAATCGTAAAGTCAGCCGCGAACCCTATTCCTCCATCCGTTCATGAGCAACAAACGCCCTCCTCGCCTGAGATCAACCCCGAGACGGTTCAACAGGCAGGATCAAAACAACCCGCTGTTCAAGAGCCAACCGTTCGCCAAAGCGGTACTTCAGCCCAGCTAAAGATAACTCCTGAGCAAGCCAAACAGGTTTGGGAGCAGGTTGATCAGTTGATCTTAAAAAGGGATAAAAATTACGAAGCCTTGTTTAAAAGCGGAAAACTTCGCGAAATAGAGCAGCGCACCATCGTGATCGTATTCCCGAGCGATATTCTTGCCCAAAAATTCGATTCGCATAAAGAACGGCCCTTTGTGGAAGAAGCTTTTAGTAGTGTTCTTGGTACAAAGGTCGAGGTCAGGGCTGTTGTCAATAATGGGAAAAGCAGTCTTCCCCCGCACCTGTCACCCGATGGAATGGTGGCGGTTGCACAGGAACTCGGCGGCCAGTTAAAAAATTAATTCTTAGAAGTAGGAGTGTAGAAATGGCAAAAGGTTTTAACAAAGTGGGCGGTATGGGTGGAAACCCAATGATGGCGCAATTACAAAAAATTCAGGCCCAAATGGCTGTAGCGCAAGAACAATTAGCCATAGAGACCGTAACCGCCACCGCTGGCGGGGGGGCTATTTCGGTTACGATGACCGGCGACCAAAAATGTAAAAGCGTTCAGATCGACCCTGAATTCCTTAAAGATACCGACGCTGATATGCTCAACGACTTGGTGCTCACAACTGTAAACATGGCGCTGGATAAATCCCGCGAACTTCAGGAAAAGAGAATGGGACCATTAGCTGGCGGCTTACCTTTCTAACCGTCGCGCCCAAATACTATGATCATCCCCGAACCGATCCAAAACCTCATCACCGCTTTAGAGCGGCTGCCGGGTATCGGCCCAAAATCAGCTTCGCGCTTGGCCTTTTACTTGCTGCGCGCTCCGGCTGATATTTCTGATTCCCTTGCCGAAGCCTTGACGGATATCAAAAATAAAACAGGTTTTTGCCCAGTTTGTTTTAATATCACTGTTAGCGGTCGTGGCGCTTGCGAGGTTTGCGAAAGCACCGTTCGCGATAGTGCCATTCTATGCGTTGTGGAAGATCCACTTGATGTGATCGCCATAGAAAAGATCGGTATCTTCAAAGGAAAATACCATGTGCTGCACGGCGTTCTTTCCCCCATCGAAGGAGTAGGACCGGAGGACATTAAGATCGCGCCCTTGGTAAGCCGAGTAAAAGCCAGCGAGATCACTGAGGTGATCATCGCCACTAACCCTCGTATGGAAGGTGACGCTACCGCGCTTTACATACAGCAACAACTGCAATCAACCGGCAGCCGAGAGATTCGCATCACCCGCCTCGCGAGGGGCTTGCCAGTTGGCGGCGACCTGGAATATGCCGATCAAAACACCCTCTTGCGCGCGCTGTCGGGCCGCCAGTTGATGAACTAAACTCTATACTTTTGCTCGGTTATGGAATAACACTAAACACTCCGCTAATCCCAATGCTGAG
>CAIRYE010000240.1 GCA_903882765.1 uncultured Anaerolineae bacterium | reverse complement strand
GATAATTTGAAACAAAGGTGTTTAATTTCTTCCAGTTTGTGCCCTTTCATGGAGGAAGAAACATCGATCACCAAGCAGAGGTTGAGGGAAGGTTCAAATAGATCGAGTTCTGAATAGGTTGTTGGGGTTAGATCAACCAAGGCATATAGCAATTGAGGTTCGGATAATTTCGGGAGGGTTGTTTTGCTAAGCAAGAGATTGGTCCTGAAAAGATCAACCCCCGTTTCAGTATTTTGATAATCCGCATCATATTCTGATCGATCTGCTTCATTGTTCAGGGTATTAAAAGCTTCTTGAATATCAAAGAACCGGGTTCCAACAACATCCTTATTCATATCAGGATGAACGATCTTGATGGCTTCTAGATAAGCTTTCCTAACCTCACCTTTGGTGGCTGTGGGAGGTATACCAAGGATGGAGTAATAATCTTTTTTGTTATCCATAAAAAAAATTAAATAAACTTAACCAGAATCAGGCTGATATTATCTGGTCCGCCTAAAGAATTAGCCAGAGCGACCATTTTATTGGCAGATTCGGACAGAGTTGAGGTATTCGAAAGGATGGACGCCATTGCGTCATCCGATACTTGACCCCAAAGGCCATCGCTGCATAGAACAAGTAAGCTGTTTTTACTGATATGGACGGTTTCAATATCGGCTTCAAGAATCCCTTTTTGACCAAGGGCTTTATACAAAATGTGCTTTTGTGGATGATTGGCTGCCTCTTCAAGACTTACGTGGCCGATTTCTACTAATCGAGTAACCAAAGAATGATCTTGGGTCAGTAGTTTAAGTTGGCCGGTGTTATTGTAAGAATAACATCTACTATCCCCAATTTGGGCAATAGTTAGCTGATTGTTCAAGACCAATGCCATGGTTAGGGTTGTTCCGGCACCAGGCGCAACCCGAAGGAGTGTTTCTTGGGCAAGATGGATGGCGTTTTGTACTAATTCGTGTAGCGATTCGTTGTTGCTGGTTTGTGAGCCGCTGTTTTGGAGGATAGGTTTTAATTTTTCTAAAATGGTAGAAGAAATCGTGTTTATAGCCACACTACTGGTGATCTCACCGTTTACATGTCCGCCCATACCATCCGCAATCATAAATAAGCCGAAATTGATCTGGTGATGGTTGCCAACCGCTGTTATAGTGGTAGCGTAGACACTATCTTCATTTGTTGTTCGAACCTTGCCGATCGATTGGGCGGTGAATGAGATAATATTAAATACTTCATTATTTAATTCTTGGTCAGCCGTGAGCCACTCAGGGCTCAATGGGGCGGTATTGACGGAAGCGGGAACGCCTTTTTTTTGAAACAAAGAGAAAAATTTTTTTAGCAAAATTTGATTCCTCGAATTTAAGCGATCAAAGCATACATATTATGGTCTGTTGAGCCAATATAGATCATCCCGTCAAAAACGGTAGGCGTACCAGTTATTGGCCCTTTTGTTTCAAAACTCCAGTTCATTTTTCCCGTCTTAATATCCAAACAATACAGGTGGTTATCGATAGACCCGAAATAAACTTTGTTTTTATAAACTACCGGAGAGCCATTTACCTGGCCACCGGCTTTGAATCGCCAAAGTTCACGTCCATTCTTTGTGTCGATAGCGAAAAAAGTACCAGAAGAGGAACCTGTGAAAAGCGTGTTGTCCGATAAGCAGGGCGATACGATCGATGGTTTTTCAAGTCTAAAACGCCATACCAGCCAACCAGAGGTCGTATCCACCGCGTATAGGTTTGAGTCTAATGAACAGAAATAGGTAAGGTACTCGTCAACCCAGGGGGATGAGGTTATGGCGCGTTTTGCCTTGAATCGCCAGTTTGTTTTGCCACGGAAGTTCAGGCTTATCAACTCGCCGCCCTCTGTTCCAAAATAAACATTATTGCCAAAAATAAATGGGCTTGATCTGATCTGATCAGACGTATCGTACACCCAAGACATTTTGCCGGTTGTGTAATTGATCACATGCAAGAAACCATCATCTGAGCCAATGAATAAATGACCGTCTGCAACTTTTCCCGAGGACCGCACGCGCCCTTGAGTTTCGTAGGTCCAGATCTGTTCGCCAGTGTGGTTATGGATGGCGTAAATAGATTGATCCTCGGAGCCGAATAGCAAGTAGTCTTCTACAGCGATTGGTTTTCCAACAATTCCACCATGAGTTGGGAATTTCCAGCGAAAATCACCGGTGGAGGCATCCAGGGAATACAAGTTATTATCGTAACAACCAAAAAATAACCCGCCATTGAAAAATAATGGCCCACCTCTAACCTCATCTTCGCATCGAAATGTCCATAACGGTTTGATGGTAGGCGAAAACAAAGTGGTTACAGGGGTTCTGCTTGATTGCGGAGCCAGCCTGTTTAAAATACCAGTCTTTTTCCCGGCTGCTAATAGTGCTTCTTTGAACTCAGTTATGGTCTTAAAACGGTTTGCGGCTTCGTATTGAACAGCGGTTTGTATCACCCGTTCTAATTCGGTAGATACCTTTGGATTAAATTTTCGAATGGGTCGTTCTGCGTATGAAAAAGGCGGTTCGGTGCGCGGGTCGTTTTTGGTTAGAGCGTGATGCAGGGTTGCTCCCAGAGAGTAAACATCTGTTTGTACCGTAGCTTCTCCGCGATATTGCTCGGGTGAGGAGTAACCTTCGGTTCCGATCATTGTACCTTTTTGCCCTAGTTGGAAAGGTTTCGCAATACCAAAATCGATCAAGACAACATTGTCCTGATCATTGATCATAACATTGGAGGGCTTAAGATCTCGGAAGATAATGGGCGACGGGCGATGATTATGTAAGAAGATCAGTACCTCACAGAGTTGTAGAGCCCAATCCAACACTTTTTCCTCAGGGAAGAAAGAGTCGCTAGTATTTAAGATTGCTTCTAGGTCTCTGCCGGTGACTAACTCTAGGATCAGAAAAGCTCGGTCGTCAATGGAAAAATAATCGTACACCTTAGGGATGGCGGGATGTTCTAGCATCGCTAAAATATTTGCTTCCCGCTCAAAATTTTGGATGACGGTTTTCTTTATGTCAGGATCCGTGGTTTGTATGACCAGTTCTTTGATGGCAACAAACTTATTCACTTTGGGAAAGTGCAGATCTTTGGCTCGGTAAACAGAACCCATTCCGCCAACACCAATTACTTCCTGGATGAGATAGCGATCAAACAGGGTAGAGCCGGGCGTTAAACGGTTAGGTCCGGAATTGTTTTCGGATGAAGTGGGGTCTGGAGAAATTAAGTGGGTTACCATATAAATGATTTGAATACTGGAAAATTTTATTAAATTATAGTCTACAATGCCCCGATAATTTCTATGGCAGTGGGCAAATAGAGCTGATATGAACCCGAATAACATCAGAAGGTCGGTTCAATTGGTAAAACACAGCCCCTTTTCTTTCATGGAAGCAAAAATACCTGAACCGATGACCAAATGGTCCAAAACTTCAATATCCAAGATCTTGCCGGCCTGAATGATAGCTCGTGTGACTGAAATATCATCGGTGCTGGGGGTTGGGTCTCCAGTTGGGTGGTTGTGAATAATTATGATAGAAGAGGAGTTTTTGCGGACAGCTTCCTTGAAAACCTCGCCAATGCGAATCTGTGAAGAGCTAACCGATCCTCGGTAAAGGGTGTTGGTTTCCATTACTTTATTACGGCGGTCAAGCAACATAACCCTAAACTCTTCCTGTTCAAGTATGCTCATTTCATAAAGAACAAGATCAGCGGCATCCTTTGGCGAGTTAATGGCTGGGCGATCTTCTGGCGATTCTATTGTGAGCCGACGACCAAGTTCGATGGCGGCTTTTAGCTGGGCTGTCTTTGCCAAACCTAATCCGTGTTCGCGTTGAAGGTCATTGAAGGGTGTTTTGTATAAACCTCGTAAGCCATGAAATTTCTTAAGTAGGCGGTTTCCAACCTGTATCGCGCTTTCCCCTTTTACGCCGACGCGTAATAAGATCGCGATCAGTTCGCCGTTGGATAAGGAGGCAGGTCCTTGCAAGGCAAGCCTTTCGCGGGGTTTGTCATCTTCCAACATGTCTGATATTCGGTAAGCGTGCTTTGGGTTTTCCTCTTCCATGAAAATCCTCTTTAGTCCCAAAATTTTATGTTAATAATATAGCCCCATCTGTCATAATAATCAAATGTTAGCCCAAAGTTAGAATGTCACCTAGTTTGACAAAGTAGGAATGTCCCCTTGATCAGGGGCATTCCTCCTAGACGAGGTCTTATACCAGGGATGATTTGGAGCAGGTTTATGCGCTTTGGAAGCATTGACCAGCGCGT